>DMST01000341.1:47229-51577 GCA_003454975.1 Cytophagales bacterium
CCCCATGGGCAGCTCCTCGGTACCTACAAAGGTAAAATAGGCCTTGGCTTCGCTGTTCTCCAGGTGGTATTGAATCTCGTCGGGCTTCAGCAGAACACTCAAGGGTACTACCACGGCTCCGGCTTTGAGAATGCCAAAGTAGACCATGGGGAAATAGGGGAGGTTCAGACACCCCAGGGCCACCTTATCGCCAGGCTGGATGCCCTTGGCGCGAAGGCCATTGGCAATTTGGTTGGCGGCACCGTTTACCTGGGCGTAGGACAAGGAGGTGTCCATAAAGGTAAAGGCCGTTTTTTGAGGATATTTTGCTGCAGCGTCCTCGATGAGGACCGATAGATTGAGCATGGAAAATGGGATTTAGGTGCTTGTTTTGTGAGAAGATGGCAATCATTCGAAAGAAAATTCGCCACCTATGCTTTAAGATAACCGAACCCTTGGGTGGGCTGTTTGCCACTCATCCGATTATTTGGTCAGGGGTAGATTTTCCGCCAGAAAATCCTGGATGCGCTGCTGATAACTGCGGGTGACTTCGGGGTCGCCAAACCAAAGCATGTGACCCAACTGGTCTACGGTCATCAACTCCGATTTGGGAATAGTACCATGTGCAAAGGTGACATGCTCGTAGGGGATATCAGTTTTGTGGCTAAATAGCCGGGGCGCGAAGGGGTAAGTAGGGAATACCCATTCTCCACCAAATGCTCAAACAAGCACCAGCCGTTGTAGGCTACGTTGCCCCCGTGGAAGTGAAGTGCCACGGGGCCTGCTCCTCGGAGGTCATATTCTACGGGCCCCTTTGTGGTTTCTACTACTGTGCTCTCCGCGGTGCTTTCCTTCGGCTTTTCGTGGTTCCATCGGTGGATGTACATCGCAAGCCCAACCAGCACCGAAAGAGGTACTGCCACGGTAAGTAAAAGGTAGGTTCAGTGAATCACCATTCGTCTTAGCCTGTCCGTTCTTCAGCAAGTTGATCTTTTTCCTTCAATATCGTAACCGCTGTGGGCCTTGACTATTTAAGAATGATCGACCCCGGGGGTACTACCACACCTGCCCGCTAACTTTAGGACTGGGACAGCCTATGGTATTAATGTGGGGTTGTTTGTTCTAGGAAAAACCCGATGAGCGCGGAGCGCTTTTTATGAAACTGAAACCAAGCCAGCCAATCACTCAGGACCCGCCTCTGCTACGACTCTTCGGTATGCAGGTCATTTCACCCAAGCTCTTATTGATTGTTCTGTAATTGGATTAGCACGTTACCGAATGGCCCAAGGAACTCCACGGCCCACTTTTCCTCGGATCCTCGCCAGGGCAAATTCTGGATTTAACCCTTTTTAACAACCCTTAACGGGACGTTAACGCATGCGTGTGGGTGAATTCGTGTACTTGACTATCCAAACAATTCAAAACGATGAAATATCTCCTACTTGCAGGTTGCTTACTATCTGGTGGGCTGGCCGTTGCACAAACCCAGGGCATCATTCGCTACACAGACACCCGCCAGCTTAACCTGGGCGGTGCCAATATTCCGGAAGAGATGTTGGCACAGATACCCAAAGAAAGCAGTAGTGATTTCGTGCTGAAGTTCAACGAGCAGAGTTCGCTCTACGAGAATGCCAAGGACGAAGAAGCTGAGAACGCCAGCATGAGCCATAGCTCAGCCGGGGGCGAAATGCGGATTGAAATGAAGATCTCTAACCCAGAAAACATCTTGTACCGCGACCTGGAAACCCAACGTACGGTGCAGCAACGTGAGTGGATGGGCGAACGGTTTCTGATTGAAGGCTCGGCGGCGATGGAATGGAAAGTAAGCACGGATCAGCGCATGATATTGGGCTACCCCTGTATGAAGGCCACCACCCTTCGGGATACTACTATGATTACGGCTTGGTTCACGCCACAGATTACTCTGAGCATAGGTCCGGACCAATTTGGTGGGTTGCCCGGGATGATACTGGAGGTAAGCGAAGGCGAAGGGGACCGGGTGATATCGGCTACGGAAGTAACGCTGGAAACCCTGGAAGAAAAGCTGAAAGAGCCTAAGCGGGGGCAAAAAATGTCGCGAGAAGACTTTGCGGTGTTTCAGGAAGAGAAGCTGAAAGAGATGGAAGCCATGCGGGGCGAAGGTGGCGGCGTGTTCATCATCCGTCAAGGGGGAGAATAAACCAGAATCATGAAAAAATTCGCAACAACCCTTTTCATGGTGGGCTGGGTACTGCTGAGCGTTTCTTCGGTTTGGGCCCAAAGTACAGTGACTGTATCTGGCTGGATAGCCGACGAGAACAATGAGCCGCTGATGGCCGCCACGGTGGTGTTGCTACAGCCTAGTGACTCGGTCATGGTGAGCTTTGGCATTAGCAATGAAGCGGGTGGGTTTACCATGGCCAAGGTGCCCACGGGCGATTATATTCTGCAGATGGCCTTTATGGGCTTCCAGGACATCAGCCAGGCCGTCACCATTCCCGAAGGAGATGAGCAGGTAGAGCTGGGACTGTTTACCATGCAGGAGAAAACAGCGCAGCTGGACGAGGTAACGGTAACGGCTGACCACATACCGCTGCTCATCCGGGGCGATACGGTGGACTACAACGCCCGGGCCTTTGATACTGAAACGAATGCCGTGGTAGAGGACCTGCTGCGCAAGCTGCCGGGTGTGGAGGTGGATGCTGACGGTACCATTCGGGCACAAGGTGAAACGGTACAGCAGGTGCTGGTAGACGGTAAGGAATTTTTTGGTAACGATGCCACGGTGGCTACGCGCAACTTGCCTGCTGATGCGCTGGAGCGGGTGCAGGTGTACGATAAGGGTTCGGAGGCTTCGGAATTTACGGGTGTGGATGACGGCACCCGCATCAAAACCATTGATCTGAGGCTGCGCGAAGACAAGAAAAATGGGGTGTTTGGCAAGGTGGGTGGCGGCTACGGTACGCAGAATGTGTACGCCGGCAATGCTACGGTAAACCGGTTTGGGGGAGGCACGCAGTTTTCCCTAATTGGGGCTTCCAACAACCGAAACCTGCCTGCATTCAGTATGGGTGACTACATCGGTTTCCAAGGAGGATTGGGCGCTTTGGGTGGCGGTGCCGGAGGGTTCTCGATGGAGATGTCGGGTATGAATCCCCGGAACCAATCCGGTATCACTACCTCGCATGCCGGCGGGATCAACTTCAACCACGAGTTTTCGGAGAGCTTTGATCTGCGAAGCAGCTACTTTTTCAATGCAGCTGGCAATTTGCTGGAGTGGAACACCCTACGGCAGAGCTTGCTTACGGACAATGCATTTAGCACGGAGGAGGGCACCTACCGCACCACAGGGCAGAATAACCACCGGGGCAATGTACGCAAGATATGGGAGCGCCCGGAACGGAGCAGCCTGACCTTCAGCACCAACGTTCAGTTTGGGGGCAACCGGGGGTACAGTGAGAATACCTCGCAGACCCTCTCTGGCGAGGGCATTTTGCAAAACAGCCAGGAGCGTACCAACTCTTCGGAAGGGCAAAATCACTCGGTGGATTCCCGCGCTACCTACCGGCAGTTGTTCGCTAAGCCAGGGCGCATGCTTACATTTCAGGGCAATGGGCGTTGGAATGCCCGAGGTTCTGACCTATTGGTATACGCCAACTCTCGGTTTGCGATAGATCCTACCGGGCAGGCATTTGACACGGAGTTGCTAGACCAGCGGCAAGACGAGGATCAAGATGAAATGGGCTATGAAGTTTCGGCTACCTACACCGAACCTTTGGGCCGTGGCCGGTATCTGGAAACGGCTTACCGCCGGGGAAGCTCGCTGGAGACCTACCGTAAGGATTTCTTTGATCGGCAGGACGGTACCGAAACCCTCAATACGGAGCTGAGTAACGGTTTTACTAAACGGTATATCACGGATCGGGTAGGGGTAAGTCTGCGGATCAACCGGGATGACTACGGCATTACTACCGGGGTGGATTTCCTGAACAGTCAACTATCAGCTGAGCTTGCCAGTGATGTGCCGCTCAACAGGTCGTTTATGAACTTCTTGCCGCGGCTATCGGGCGAGTATGAGTTCACGACCACCAAATCGTTGAATTTCGAGTATGAGACTACCCTCATTGAGCCTACACTACAACAGCTGCAACCCGTAATCAACAATGCCAATCCGTTGGTAACGGTGACGGGAAATCCGGATTTGGTGCCTGAATATCGCCATTCGGTTCAGCTGGGGTATCACTCCTTTAGTCAGCTCAACTTCCGGAGCCTGTTCAGTATGGTATCGGCTACCTACACCCGCAACAAGATTACCAGCACCCAAACTATCGATGAGCAGTTTCGGCAGGTAATAATGCCGGAAAACACCGGAGACGCTTGGACGGCCGTG
>DMST01000341.1:51599-54843 GCA_003454975.1 Cytophagales bacterium
GCCGTGGGCTACCTGGGGGGTAGTATCCTGATCAAACCCATAAAAACGAGCCTACGCGTGAATGGCACCTACACCTACGTACAGCAACAGCAGTGGGTAAACGCAGTTGAAAACCAGACGCGCCGGAATATGGGGCAAATCCAATTGTCTCTGGACAATAAGAAAAAGGAGGTGCTGGACTGGACTTTCGGTACGCGGTTCAACCTGACGGACGTGCGCTATTCGGAGTTGGTTAGCTTAAACCAGCAGTATAGCCAGCTGACTTACTACACCATCATCCGGGTGCCAGTAGGCCCGCGCCTCAAAGTGAATACGACCTTCGATTATCAGCAGTATTTTGGTGAGCAGTTTGGGGGTACCCAAACCGTACCGCTGTGGAGTGCTTCTATTTCGCGCACTTTCGGTCCTACGGAGCGCTTGGAGGTGAAAGCCACGGCCTTCGATTTGCTCAATCAAAATGTGGGTATCTCGCGAAGCGCCAACCTCAACTTCATAGAAGATGTGCAGTACAATGCACTTTCCCGGTACTTTCTGCTCACGGCCACTTGGTCGCTTAACAAGTTTGGACCTCAGAAGAGCTTCTTCAGCATGGACCGAAGCGGGATATAACGCCTTTACAATTGGTGACTTGAAAAGGGCGCGGGAGACTGCGCTTTTTTTATGCGCTATGCAACCTATGGCAGGTTACGGACTCTTTTGGAAAGGATTTGGTTCCGATTAACTAATCTGGACCAGGTTTCTTTTTGAGAAAGGCATTTTGCCTACCGTAACAACAAACTTTAATTTCTTATGAAAAAGCAAAATCAACACTCCACTCTGGAACTTTGGAAAGAAATGGACAAGGTGGAGAAAGCTACCCTGCGTGGTGGATTTCGTATAGGCCATACTATGCTGGATCCACAGTTTTGATCTGTTAAAAACTGGGAAATTACCCAAAAGCCATTCTTCAGGGATGGCTTTGTTTTGTTACTAAACTATTTCCAACTGAAAGCGGCAATTTTTAGTGAAAACGAAAAGAACTAATTCGAAAGCCTCCATTGGTGGGAATGCTGTATTGGGAGACTATGCATTTTTTGTTTTTCTGTTGAGTCATTGAGAGTGATATGTTTTGAATTAATGGATATAAAAATTGAAGGTGCTATTTATTACCGAGTGAATGTATCAAATTAGATACATTGGGTTGGTGGTAATTGGGCAGTTGAACAATCGGAAAGAGGAAGGAGGTTTGTCATCTTTCTTGTGTTTTTTTCTTTTTTGATGATTGTTCATCCATCTCAGTTTTGTGGTTATTATGTATTAGTTCAAAGTGGAAAAAAATCAAAATATATCTCTATTGGTTCGAGTTAGTTGGGGAACCTAAAATGCGTTTGGATGGCTGCCCAACTACAACAGGTTTCTAGTAAAAAAGTCGATCAACGCCAATAGAAGAAGATTATTTCTTTCCTAGGCTACTTTTTTCTCATAGTAGCTTTGCTTTCTCATCATCTCCCCATGACCCTCTTCTCCACCCAATAGATTAATTCAATTCAGAACGGTCTCTCCGTTTATTTTCCTTCCTAGTTGTGTTCAGTTCTTGGTCTCATGTTTCGTCGTATTTAAAAGCTAGGTGGGATTGGGCAGAATCTGACATCATACATTCGTCACAAAAATCATGGCCAATAAATTTCACTTTTCTGTTAAAAAAAGGATCGCCATGGAACTTATTATTCGCTGATCAGTCAAGCTTTTAGTGACAAATGAGCTGAGAAAATTTTGTATTTATATTTGGACTTCGGGGCAAAATACTTGATACAGACCCCGATTTGTGGTTTGCAATACTGCAAGGCTAGAATCTACTTGCGCTCAAATTTTCAACTAAACTTTTTAATTAATTATGAAAAAACGAATCAGCATTTCACTAATGGCTCTATCTATCGGAGCAATGACCCTAATGCCATTTAGCAGCAGTGGCTTGGCCATTTTTTGTGGCTGCAAAAAACTGAAAGATGCACTCTCAGCTGACGGAAATTATAGCAGCGAAGATGCTTTGGCAGTGGCAGAATGTCATGGTGGTTTTGTGATCAAGATTTGCTCACCCCTTTAATTTCTTAATTACATTATTTTTTATGGGGGGCACTTTGTGTCCCCTTACTCACCAGCATGCGAAGTCTCATTTTAGTACCACTTTTAGTTCTAAGTCTGATTTTTAACGGTTGTTCTTCCAACCCAGACGAATGGGCAAAATATGCCGCTCCCAAGGAGCAGCGACTGTTTTCGCTTAAAGATAGTATACTCGTTGATGCGTTTTCGCTCAATCAGCCGCCCGTGATCTTAGGCGATCGTTCTGTACTTTTTGATAAGCAAGGGTTATTTCTTCAAGACCTTAACGATCCGGCCTTTCATCTTAAACTTTCTGGATACGAGCGGGCTGTTTCTAACCTGAGTGTAATCAAAGATTCTTTGTTGGTGGTCAATGGTGTTCCAAACTTAATGCTATTGAATAAGCTGGGAGAATTGGTATGGACGCAACAGCATCCTATCGATTTGGCTTCTAATCTGATCAGTGACTATGGACTGACGGTAGTAGCGGGCGTCAACCGTAATTCTGGTCAAATGGATTTAGGACTCCATACGTTGCAGTTTCAAGAGGATACGGTACTTGTCACCGATTTTGGTGATCTCACTTCCTGGATTGATGTACCGGGCTACCTAAAACTGGGCAAGCTGCTAAAATTGGAGAACAAGATTGTCTTTATATATAGCTGGCTTGGTGAATACTATGTGCATAACCGCACAGATTATGAGCTACAAAAGCACGATACGCTAAGGTACTTTGGAGACTTAGATTATTACGTGAATAATATCGGTCAGACGCCTCCCTATTTTCAGTGCTATGATGCGGCTACACTAGGAGATTCACTGGTTGCAGTACTGCGGGAGGTAGATTTTGAAACCGTAAATCCCTCTGAACCCAAAGAGTCCACATTCTATGCTACCTTGAGGCGTCGGGTTCAACTGTTCGATGAAAACATGAATTGGCAAGTGAGCGGCTTGCTCGCACGTCAAGCAACCAGTATCAGTTTTATCGACGGTACACTATTTGCTCATCACCAAGGATCAGATTACATATATCTGTATGAAGTCAACCAAGATATTCTTCCTGCTCAGTTATAGCCTGCTTAGCCAGTGGGTTTATAGTCAACCCCCTTCCGTTCCTGATCAGGGATTGCCCTTTTATACCCAAGGGTTCAAGTTAATCTATGGC
>DMST01000341.1:54876-59245 GCA_003454975.1 Cytophagales bacterium
CTATGGCAATACCTCCTTTAGTGTTGAGGATGCCATTCCTTATGCGAATCAGCTCATTTTGGAGTGCCGGCGGACGGACGGGACTGGGGTAGAAATATTGGCACTAGGAGACGCCCAGACCATAGAAGACCGCTTGTTTGTGCGTTGCGCCTCCGCCAGGAATAACTTCTGGTATGAGAAACAGAAGTTCCATTTTCAGCCCTTTCTATTTTATCCTTCGGAGGTGTGTGATTTAGATTACAAAAGTGGGGTGCTCACCTTTGAGTACGATTCTACGGGCTTTCGCGTGGAAGGCTGTAAAGAGCTGGACGAAGAATATTTGATAGATGAATACTACCAAAGTACTCCCCATTTTAAGATTGCCATCATCGGCAAGGAACGTAAACGCAGCCGTAGAAACAGAATTGGGTACACGATCAATGACGAGTATACGGAAGAGTATAAGGTACCGGAGGTAGCCTCTACCTGGGATAACTATTTCCCTTATGCAGAATTATTGGACACGCTCTATTTGCTTGATTCGCAAGCCGGCACGATGATTAAATTTTCTCAGGACGGTACCCACCAGATCCTACCAGTCACTAACCTTCCCTTCTTCCAAGATCAACCCAATCAATTTGTTTCTTACCAGCTAATAGCGGATCAGGCATCCCGCTCGCTGTTCCTCTTGGCGTCTAGGTTTTCACCGCAGGGTGATGAGGATTTACGAGGACCTGACAATAGTGCTCAGCGCTTGTACCGCTGGCATCAAGGCGCCTTTGAACCGATGGAGTATACATTGCCACGCTACGCCAGCAAGCTTATGATCCGGTACGGAAAGGGGTATGCTATCTTTCCCATACAGGAGGACGGTACCTCTAGCGACATGTTGTTTGAAACCCTTGATCGTCCCTTTCTTCCAGCAGAACATCAGAATTAAGCTTTGGTGGGTGAATCGAGAGATCCAGGAGGTATTATATCCCCGCGGTATCATGCCAAATCAATGAGGTAATCCCTTTACAATCCCGGGTTGAATAGTGTACTTCGGGCCACAAGAAGGTGGTGACCCAAAGTATGCAGAACATAAAGAGGAGGCTTGTGAGCGCCCTGTTCCCCCGGTACCGGGGGTATTTTCCTCAGGTGTTCCGCCACCGGATTCGTAGCGTCTTCCGGCCTGTGCCGGAGCACAAATACCTCTTTGTACTTTGCTCTACGTTTAGCGGCTCCACCTTGCTCAACGAGTTACTCAGCACCTCCCGCCAGGTTTCTGCTAACCACACGCGAGGCACCCGCGAAGGACAAACCTTACCTACCGTCCGGCCCCTGATGTTCGATCCGCCTGAGGGCCGGTGGGACCCCAGCGCTCCGTTGGACTGGGAAGCCATCCAGCGGGAGTGGATGAAGTACTGGGACCAAACGAAACCCATCTTACTCGAAAAAAGCCCGCCCAACTTGCTCCGGGCGGAGGCCATCGCCTCCGTCTTTCGACCCGCTTACTTTCTGGTAATGACCCGTAATCCGTACGCGCAATGCGAGAGCATCATGCGCCGGAGTGGCTGGTCAGCCACTGCATCGGCTGAGTTTGCCATGCAGAGCCTGAAGTTTCAAAAACACAACCTGGAGGTTTTGCCCAATGCCTTATTTGTTACCTACGAGCACCTGACGGATTCGCCAGAAGAAGTGGTTGGGAAGATAAAGGAGTGGCTGCCGGAGTTGTCTGATCTGAACCCTAATCAAGAATTCAATGCGCACAATTACCTGCAAAAGCCGCTAGCCATCCAGAATCTTAATGCAGAGAAGATAAAGGCCTTATCACCTCAGGATATGGCTGATATCAATCGGGTGTTTTCTTCCCAGTCGGAACTGCTTACTTATTTTGGTTACGCCCTGATCGGCGATTGAACCAGGCAATTTGGACCTTTCATTAGTGTAAATCTGCGCTGAGTAAGAAGCCTTGCGTATCAACAGTCCCGGCAGGTTTCAGAAGGTGCACAGCTCATGGTATTTGGCAACTTGTCGTGTTCCATGCAGTCCACCAGGAGGGCTTTTAGCTTTTCCCGGCCGCGCTGCACGCGCATTTTTACCGTGCTATAGTTTAGTTGGAGTTGCTGGGCGATTTCCTTCTGGGGCATACCCTCCAGGTCGGACATCTTGAGGGGTACCCGGTAGGTTTCAGGCAATTCTTCCAACAGCCGAACGGCACATACCTCCGCCGAGGTATTCAGAACCTCATCATCTTCCTCCAGGCCCCATTCCTGGTGCGTCTGCACTACCCTGGCCTGCTCCCGGTGGTAATCCATGGCAGCATTGTGCGCCAGTCGGTAGAGCCAGGCCCTTACATTGTGCACGTCAGGTAGCTTTTCGCACTGGTCATAAAGACGTAAAGCCAAGGACCCGGTCAGGTCCTCGGCTACGGTATCGTTGCCCACCTTGCGGCGTATGTAGCGTTCCAGCTCATCGCGAAACGCTTCAAACACCGGGAATACTTGATCACACGTGGACTTCATCGGCAGTGGCTCGTTCTTTTTCAGGTTGGTCGCTATAGGTGGGGTGATCGCCGTGGGTGAAAAATATTTCCCACTTCAGCCCCGTGGGGTCTGTGCTCCATACTTTATCCGACTTAGCATAGCAGCAAACGGTTTCACCCCCTTCGCAGCACGCAGATGGCGTGGGCTCTACCCGACTACTGAGCATGGCTAACTCTTCCTCATGGGCAGCTTCCAGTCCTACATGGTCAACGCCGTACGGATGAGCCGGGTTGCTCTTCATGCTCAGGTTTAGCGATGGGTTGTCCAGCTTCCACTGGATGTAATCGGGCTTCACCTTAGTAGGGGCAGTGCCCAGCAAGTTTTGGTAAAAAGTACGAGCACCTTCCAGGTTCTCAACATTTAGCATGATGTGTACTCTGCTCATGGCTCTTTGTGTTTTTGTTTCACCCCTATGACGGGGAAAGAAGCTCGGGGACACATTTGCCTCGAAAAAAAATGAGAACATGCTTGGGCCAGGCATGTACGTTCCCTTTTCGGCCAACGAACAGAGACCTAAATCTGCAGCCATATCAGGGTGCTGTGCTAGATGCCTTGGGCCCTGATGCTGGTATTTGAATTCTAACCTTAAAAACATCCGGTTTCACCGATTGCCTCCGGATTCCCCGACGGTTTTTCCGGGCTCGCCGATTGCCCATGGGTGCAGGGGCCAAAGCGGCGTACACTTGTACTGTCAACTAACTCCTATTTCACCATGGCAAATGTTATGAATCGCTCTATCGCCTTCGGAATCCTGCTGGTCGTTGCAGGCATCGTTTTTTTACTCGGTAACTTGGGCCTCCTGCCTTATGAGGTTACCGATTTCCTCTTCAACTGGAAAGGCCTTCTGCTTCTCATCGGATTCTCGGTGTTGTTTTCTGACGAGAACCGCCTCCCGGGCATCATCCTCATTGCCTTCAGCACCTTGTTGCTTACCGGTGACTATCTGGAAGAGTACTTCAACATTGATTTTCTAAGCTGGGAAATCTTGTGGCCTACTTTCATCATCGTGGGTGGCTTATTAGTGATCGCGCAGCGTGCGCAGTTTGGCATATTCCGCGTGAGTAGCGAACCTACTACGGCTACTTATGAGGCTTCTGACGATTACCTTAATGTGACGGCGGTTTTGGGCGGCGGCGACTTGCACGTCAACTCTCCCGACTTTCGTGGGGGTAAAGTAACCGCCTTCATGGGCGGGGGCACCTACGACCTGAGCCAGGCGGACATCACCGATGGCCCCGTAGTAATCGACGTCTTTGCCATGTTTGGTGGCGCTACCTTCATTGTTCCGTCTGACTGGAAAGTACGCATGGAAATCACACCCATCATGGGCGGATTCACCGACGGTCGTAAGCGCCTGAAAACCATGCAAGAGGGCACCTCCAACAAGGAGCTTATCCTCCGCGGCACTGTCATCATGGGCGGTGGCGAAATCAAGAACTACGCTTAAGACTCCCCAAGGAATACGCAAACGCAACAACACATTTTCCGCAACTACCTGGACAGGCGAGCCCCACTTGGGTTCGCTTGTTTTTTTGGATACCGTTCGTGACCTCTACCGTTTCGTTCTATCCGTACCCAAAGTGAGCCAAGGGGAACCGCTGGCTCGGATGTTCAATTTATCCGGCCTAAAGAACCTTCTTTTCAGATACTACCCTTTCCCATTGTCATTGGCCAACAAAAAAACGCCTGCGGGACACGCAGGCGTTTCTGAAAATCATTCCAATAGAGCAGATACTGGCGCCAGACTACAGGCTCATTTTGTCCTTGAACTTGGCAGCCTGCCGGCGGCTCACTTCTACCTGATCGCCTCCTTTCAGCTTCACCATCAGTCCACCGTTAAACCAGGGCTCGATGGTCTCCAC
>DMST01000341.1:59293-62102 GCA_003454975.1 Cytophagales bacterium
ACCCAGTTTAGGTTGACAATGTGCTTCCGGCTGGCCCGGAAAAAGGTGCGGTCGTCCAGGCGTTCATCCAGAGCGTTCAAGGACTTATGGATCATCGGGCGGTTGTTGTCAAAGTATACTTTAATGTAATTCCCGTCCGACTCAAAGAGGCGCACTTTGCTCAGGCTCACAAACCAGCAGCGGTCGCCGTCTTTTACAAAAACCTGGTCATTTAGGCCCAGCTTACGAGTTTCGGGTTCTGGCTCACTGGGGGCGGGCTCGCCACCGTCTTTGCCCAGCTTGCTAATGGCTTCTTTCAGACGCTCTGGCTCGATGGGCTTGAGCAAGTAGTCCAAGGCGTTTACCTCAAAGGCTTTCAACGCATACTCGTCATACGCGGTGGTAAAAATTACCCGGGGGATGTAGTCCAAATCCTCCAGTAGCTCGAAGCCGGTCTTTTCAGGCATTTGGATATCCAAAAAAATCAAGTCTGGCCGCTGCTTTTCGATTTGTTCCTTCGCATCGTCGGCATTTACTGCCTCCCCGATGATCTCAATTTCTTCATGGTCATTCAGCAAGTTGGCCAGTTCTTTCCGGGCCAGACGTTCATCGTCTACCAAAATAGCTTTCATATACGTCCTAATTTATCGCGACTTATACAGTTTTGTCTGCCTCAGGCAGGATTCATTTATAGTTATGGCTTCACCGGTATCACCACCTCGGTGAGTACCATATCGGCCGATTCGTTGCCAATGGCAAAAGACGCCTCCTGTCCAAAAATCAGGCGCAGGCGTTGTTTGGTGTTTTCTATGCCGTAGCCCGTGCCCTTTCTGGGTTGGCCGTTTATATATTGTCCGCTGTTGTGAATGCGGATGGCCAGCTTATCTTCCTCTTTCAGCAGTGCCGTCTCCACAATAACCTCTCCACCGGCCGCAAGGTTGCTAATTCCGTGTTTAATGGCATTTTCGACCAGGGTTTGTACCATCAGTGGCGGTACTTCAAACCGGTAGCTTTCCGGATGCAGACGGAAATCTGTCTGTAGTCGTTCTTCAAACCGGATGGTCTCCAAGGCCAAATAGTCCTTCACCGTTACCATCTCCTCCGTAAAGGGAATCAGCCGCTTTTTGTCCATGATGAGCGAGTTGCGCAAAATGGTGCTCAGCTGCGTGATGGCAATCTTGGACTTCCGAGGATCTTCATCTACCAGGGCCCGGATACTATTCAGGGCGTTGAAGATAAAATGAGGGTTGAGCTGCGACTTAAGCTTGTTTAGCTCTATTTCATTGATGGTAGCCTCGTATTTCAGGGTCTGGTTGTAGCTCTCTACGTAGTGGAACATAAAGTAGATGGTGCACCAGATAAAGTACACAATCAACCCCGTGCTCATGATGCTAATCAGATTTACCGGCATCAGCAACTGCTCAAATAGGGTGAGTTTTGCCGTCTCACCCTCCGTAATTACTGTTTCTGGGTTGAGTAGAGAGGCAGAATCCAAGGGCAATGCACCTTGGCTGGTTTCGTACACCATACCCAGCGAGTCCACAATGAGTTCGCTATTCTGAGTGGGCGTAGGCTCCTCCGGATTCAGCCGGTAGTCAGCATAGAGTAGCAACGAGAAGAACACGTAATAGCTGAGCGACAGCACCACAATGGCCCCCAATACTCTTGGTAGAAGTTTCGCCAGGTATAGTTTTATCCATTTCCGACGATGGATATAGTAACGGAACAGGTGGGTGCTGAGCAAGAAGTAGGAGGTACCTGCAAAGAGGAAGATGGCTTCTGACTTGCCAAAGTTTTCTGTTCTACCGATGATACCAATCAGCAGGTACAGTGAGAAACCTGCCAACTGGCAAACCCAGTAGAGTACCTTACGATTCATCCGAAAGAAAGTGGCCATGCGTCGGAAACACTGAAAAAAACCTAATTATTCAAAAATACGCAGCTCCCGGCTAGGGTTTGGCGATTTTATACCAAAGGTAGGGCACGCCCGAAAGCGTACGTTTCCGAACGACCGCTGGGAGCCACCTTCCCCACGCTTGTATTGCATATACCATTGTTCCGGTCGGATATTCCATTTTCACACATTGGCACTTGCCCTTCGCGGGGGGCGTTGTATTTTCGGGCATTCTAGCATATTTCTATTCTTATGAAACGATGGATTCCCCTCTTTGCCCTACTTATGATAGGGCTGGCTGCCTGTGGTGATAAAGAACCCGTGGTCACCATCCATACCTCCTTTGGTGATATGAAGGTGGTACTCTACAACCAAACTCCCCAGCACAAGGAGAGCTTCTTGCGCCTGGCTACTGCTGGCGAATATGATAGCACAATCTTTCACCGGGTGATCAACAACTTCATGATCCAAGGGGGCGACATCGCTCGCGTCAAACCCGAGGCTCCGGATGTAACCATCCCTTTTGAATATGTGCCCGAGTTTTACCACAAAAAGGGCGCTCTGGCTGGTGCCCGGATTGGGGAGCGGGGCAACCCAGCTCGAAACTCCGGTGCGCAGTGGTACATTGTATTGGGCCAGCCCTATTCAGAAGAGGATGCTACCCGGGCCAACGACCGTATGCAAACCCAAAGCCTGAACACCTTGCTGGGTATGCTCTTCCAGAAAACAGAATACCAGGACCTGCAACGCAAATTGCAAGATTTGCAGGCTGGCCTCTCTGCTCAGGAATTCCGCGATCGTATGTTCACCGATCCTGAGCTGGTAGCCGCTCTGGAAAAGGAATTTAGCCAGGCGGTGCCTCAGGTAAAGTACACTGAGGAGCAACTGGCAACCTACGCCGAACTAGGCGGCACTCCGCACCTGGATGGCGGCTAC
>DMST01000341.1:62111-66401 GCA_003454975.1 Cytophagales bacterium
GTTTGGTCAGGTGATCGACGGCCTGGATGTCATCGATAAGATTGCCGCCGTAGAGACCCATCGGCAGGCGCAGCCACCCAGAATCACCCCAGACCAGCCCAAAGAAGACATCAAAATCTGGATGTCCGTGGAGATGATGACCCTTAAAGACATCGAAAAGGAATACGGCTTCGTATTCCCAGGAGCGGAAGAGGAAGTGATTCAGTAAAACTGCGACACTCATCAACACACACTAGGCGTACGGGTTTCCGTATGCCTTTTTTTCGGTCTCACGGGCGGTACTTTTCCCATCCGATGGGTTTCATCGGGATCAATCAGGGTAATAGCTTGAACAATAGCGGGCCATACTCGGGCAAGAAGTAGTGGAACCTATTAAAGGTCGGTACGCGCTAATGCAGGTCTCCTATTAGGGAAGATGTCTGTAAAACAATCACAAAAGATACAATGCTTTTTCCAAGAAAAATTTGGATTAAGAAATTTAAAAAGCAGCAATACTATTTTTCATAGTAGAATGCCTTTTTTCTATATCAATCAATTGTTTGTGCTATTCTTACTTGAGACAAAAAGTGATTATTTGTAAGACTTTATTATTTCCGGTATTATAGACATACAGCCATTGCAAACTTTTTAATGTCTCACATTATGAAAAAACTAACCAAAGTACTCGCAGCGTTGGCCATTTTGGTAAGCGCAGGCCTCTCATCAGACAACATCACCCCACAAGTACAAGCAGAAAGCAAGTTTGTGGCGTCGGCCCGGGTGGCAGTTATCAAAGATTGGGCGTCTTGCTACGACCTTATATTTTGTCATAATAACGAGCGTGTGGCGGCCACCTACAACGGTACTGCAGACTTTTCTATTCCCAACTACTACGACATCAACTACTACAACGGAGGTTGTGGCATTGTAGTCACCTCGGTTACGCTATCCACTTGGTGCCCTTGATTCAACGCTTGAAATCCATGTACGAGCGGTCCTCACAAGGGACCGCTTTTTTATTTTCAATGGCTACAATCCAAAGAGACCCTTTCCTAGGTTCATGCTATCCTGTAAGCAATCTTCAGCGGTCGCCAACGCATCTCGTTTACCTGGAGCCTTATTTTTACTAACTTCCTTCTACTATAAGCCTACACCCATGCGCCACTTCCTACTCTTAGGCCTTAGCCTGCTGCTTGCCCTCCCTTTGCAAGCACAGTCTTCCCTACAGCCGCTACTCGCCACCGGCACCTACACCTATGCTGAGGCCTCCGCCTTTGCCCAACCCGCTACCACCGTGGGTACCGCCCAGCGCCGACCCAAGCTCTGGTTTGCCACCTTTCTGTGTGCCAGCGCCGGGCTCATTGGCATACATCGGTTGTACCTGGGTACCTCCGCCGAAACCTTTTTCTTCTACCTCGGTACCGCCGGGGGCTTCGGTATGCTTTGGTTCACCGACTTTATCCTACTGCTGGGGGCCGACGTTTCCGGTAATTTTGACAACTACATCGGCAACCGCCGCATCCTCATGTTTCTAGACAAAGACAAGGGCAAGCGATAAAAAAGTGCCCTCGGGAGGATACCAGAGCCAAGCGGCAGCCACCTGCCAGATAGCCCCGCGATCAACGCACCACAAGGGAGCACCATACTTCGGAAGTATGGGAGAGGGCTTGCTAGCAAAAGCCTCAAAAAACTAGTAATATGCTGGAACGCTTGGCCGTTTTAGGCTCACCCAGCGGCACCCCCTATGGAAGACTCCAAAAAAACACCCTGGATTACCGCAGGTTACCGCGCCTTTGCGTACGAGGGACCCCAGGCCTTGAAAGTAGAGCGTCTGGCTAAACTTCTGGGCAAAAACAAATCTTCCTTCTACCACTATTTTGGCGACTTGGAGGTATTCACCGAAGAGCTACTGCAGGAGCACAGAGAGCAAGTTCGGCGCATTGCCGAACGGGAGGCAGAAGCCCAAGACCTGGAAGCCCTCATTGCCTTGCTGGTAGACCACAAACTTGATCTGCTCTTTAACCGTCAGCTACGCTTCCACCGCGAAAACCCCGACTTTGAAGCCATATTCCTGGAAACCAACCAAAAAGCGGCGGAGTCCATTGGCCCCTTATGGATGAAAATTTTGGGGTTAGAAGATAATTCCTATCTGGCTTTTTTGGTGCTCAAGCTGAGCTTTGACAATTTCTTCCTCCAGATCACGGATGAGAACCTAAATGTAGCCTGGCTCAACGGCTATTTTCGAGAGGTACGCGGCATGGTACAGCAGTTCAAAAACATGGGGGTGCCGGCTGAAATTCATCAGGAGCCGGAGTCTTGAATGCTTTGACTCAGAGGTAATATCCAATACTAACAAAGCAATACTTATCAGAAATAGGAACTAGTATACGTCCAATACCAAGAAGGCATCTTTTGTACCCCACCCTAGATTCACAGCATAAATTGCTGGAAACCAAGCCCCTCTGTGTCCTGAATTCTTTACTGAATAGCTGATTATTTACCAACCTCCCGGATGATTCCCTCACCCCTCCAGCGGATAGACGGTTCCGTCTAAACATTCCCGGGGTGCTCTCCTAATCTTGTGTCGTTATCCAAAAACTCCAATCAAATGACACAAGCCCAACACAAAAATTGGCTCATCGTATCCGCCCTAGCCGTTGGTTCCTTCGGCCCCGTCTTCTTCTTTGGTACCATGGTAGCCACCATGGAGCCCGCCCGGTTTACCCTAGACTTACTCAGCTGGCCCCTCGACGGTGCTACCACGTATGAGTCACCCGACGTCCGGTTTCTTTCGGCCGTTACCGGCGGGGTACTACTCGGTTGGGGCATCTTGATTGTATGCTTGCGCCAGTGGGTCTATGACTTGGCCCCGGAGGCCATCCGTAAGTGCGTAGTCATCAGCCTCCTGGTGTGGTTTGTATTTGACAGCGGAGGCTCCATCACCTCCGGCAATCCCTCCAATGTGCTCGCTAATATCCTACTCCTCCTGCTGGCTGTGGGTCCCTTATGGCGTCCCGCCAAACAGGTTTAGTGGGAAGGGGTCCCGGACCCCTTTTCAATACATCGTTCGGCACCTCGCTGATAGCTCGTTTCGGCCCCGCTAGCCACCTACAAGGTGGGTCGGAACCATGGAGGAGGTTGGATCTAGCTTACGGCCAATACTGACCCTAACCCACTCGTACACCCATCACGCACACGTCGTCTACTTGCTCTTCGTGCCCTTTCCATTGGTCAAAGGCCTCAGCCAACAGGGTTTGCTGATCAGCCATGCTCTCCTTCTGCACACTCACTAGCAGCCGCTTAAAGTTGACGGCTTTGAATTTCTTCCCGTGCTCACCCCCAAACTGGTCGGCGTAGCCGTCTGAAAAGAGGTAGAACGTATCGCCGGGCTTTACCATAAAATGATGAGTACAGAAGGGTTCAGAGGTGGGCCATTTGCCAATGGGCTGTCGGTCTGCCTTTATCTCCACAAAAGTGTAGCCCAGCAGCTCCGTCACCTTAGCAAAGGGGTACTCCGCCTGCAAGGCGGCAATATCCTCCGTACCCGGCCGGATCATCCAGAGCGGATTGTACGCGCCGGCGTAGCAAAGGCGGTCTCCTTCCAGGCAACAGAGGGCAATGTCCATGCCGTCGGCAATCTCCCCGGCCTCTGCGTCGTGAAACTCCTCCAGCACCAGCGTCCGCGACTGGTCCAGAATATTCCCTGGCAGGGCTACCGGGTTCTCCTTTACCGAGCGGCTTAGGCTGTGGTTGCACACCACACTCACCATAGCCCCAGGCACCCCGTGTCCCGTGCAGTCGCCTACCGCAAAGTAGGTTTTATTGCCCGCCTTCCGTATCCAGTAAAAGTCTCCTGCCACAATGGCCTTGGGCTGGTAAAATACAAAGCTGTTGGGCAGCAACCGTTTCAGCTCCGCCTCGGGTGGTAGCAAGGCTTCCTGTATGCGGCGGGCATAGTTGATGGAGTCCAGCACCTCCTGATTCTTTTCTGACAAAGAATCATAGGCTGTGCCCAGCACTTTTTTCTGCTGGCGGGTTTTGGTAAACCGGCGGTACAGCACCAAACCAAAACCACCGCTGAAAAAGAGCATAAATCCGAAAAAGATCGCCTGTGTTCTGCGCCGCACCTGGGCGCTGTCAAGCTCTCCGCTAAGTACCGCCTGCAACGAAGCGGCCTGTAAGCTGTCCTGCTCAGCCCGTTGTTCAAAATCCAGGGCCATGAGCTGTTTTTCCAGCACGTCAAAGTCCACACTATCTTGCAGGGCCCGGTATAGCTCATACATCTCCAGCGCCTGGGCGGCGCGCCCCTCC
>DMST01000341.1:66447-69258 GCA_003454975.1 Cytophagales bacterium
CCCTCCACCTTATGCACCTGATAGAGCGCCTCCGCTGCCCGGGAGAGCAAGGGCACATCGGTAAGGGAATGAGCCAGTACAAACCCCCGTTCTCCGTGCTGAGAGGCCAGCGTGGGTTGATCCAGGCCCAGATAGGCCATCGACATCAGGATCTCCAACCGGGCCTCCTCATACGCGTTGCCGGCGGCTGTGGCTTTTGGTAGCCCTTGCTCCGCCTGGGACACCGCTTTCACAAAATTGTGCTGGTCCAGATAGCTTTCTGCCAGATGACCCTGCGTCTGTGCCACCTCTACCGGAAGGCCCAACGAATCGAAGGTGGCCAAGGCATGATGATAGTATGCGATAGCCAAATCATAGTTCCCCAGCTCATTGTGCAGTTTGCCTAGCAATTGCTCACTGTCGGCCGCCCGCATCCGGTCTGGCAGACGTGCAAATTGCCGCAAGGCGTTTTCAATATAGGGTAGCGCCAGATCATGGTCGCCTTGCTGAAGGTACAGTGCCCCAATGTGGTTTTGTGAAGTAGCCAGCCCCCGTACATTGCCCAGCGCCTCGTCCAGGTGCATACTTTCCGTATGATGCGCGAGGGCTAGGGCCAGAGCGCCCTTTTTCTCATACACACAGGCCAGGTTATTATGCACCTCGGCCATGCCCCTGCGGTTGTCCTCGGTCCGGTGCAGGTCCAGCGTTTGCTGGTACCAGTGCAACGCCTGGGTATAGGCCGCTTGCTGGTAGTACATACTGCCTAGTGAGTTAAGCGCCGATGCAACCTGCCGGGAATTTTCCACCGCCCGGGCTTGGCGCAGGGCAGAGTCCAGGTATTGTGACGCCAAGGGTATTTGTGCCTGCTTAGTATGGATGATGCCCAGGCTCAGGTATGAACTAGACAGCGTGGCCTGATCATCCACCGCTTTTTTGAGGGCTACTGCCTGTTGCTGGTAGCCAATGGCCTGAGCATAGTTACCCAGCGCTTCATTGAGCGCCCCCAGGTTGTTAAGTGCCCGGCCTATACCCTGCTGATTCTGGAGCGCTTCATACAAATACAATACCTCTTGAAAATAATGAACCGCCGAATCCAGCGCACCTTGGTAATAATGCGTAGCCCCGTACAGGTTGGTACACTGAGCCATAGCCGCAGAGTCCGGTTGCGAGAGGTAATCCGCAAAACTAGCTTTCAGATACTGCCGGGTAGAATCGTAGGCGCCCCTACGAAAATGCAGGTAGGCCACTCGGTAAGCCACCCGGCCCCTATATGCCATCAGGTTTTGGGCAATTATCCATTCCCAAGCAGCCTGAGCGCACCAAAGGGCACTATCCGGGTTCGTAGCCTCCAAGGCATCGGAGGCCTCTAGTAAATCCAATATGCGGGTAGAGTCAGGAATACCTGGGTCGTAAGAAACCAAAGAAGCTCCTAGCGCGCCGGGTACTTTATGCCAAAACAAAATCCCAGAGAGCAGAAAAAATAGCGTTGCTTTCATGGTATGCGGGTAGTAAAAAAATCTTAGATAGTGTTTAGCGAATCCCGTTTTTCCAGCTACGATCAAAAAATCACGCTAACACCAAATTGTCCAAGAATAGTATTTTTTCTAAATATTTTACAAATGATGAACACTGTCTGGAATAGAATGTTTCGGAAAATGCTTAGACCATGTCCGTAAGTACCCTGAAATGGGTGTTAGGGGCATTATTAATAAAAAAATGTCAATGAATTGACACAACAGATCGGGTTCTTACAAACGGCAGCAGGTTATCCCAAGCCTAAAATCCACGTCCTACCTATCGGGTCACCGCCCGGTCTCGATCCTCTATCCCCACGGTCCTCCCTCCCCACCGCTCGGCTACAAATTTTTTGTGGTCGCCATCTTCCCTTGGGCAATTGCATTGCCCGGTCTCCACCCTAGCCGGAGAAAGTACCGCAAAACCACACACCCCGTCCGGGCCCCTCTCCCCCATGGTCATCCCGAAGCGCAGCGAGGGACCTCGGTAGCTAGAACGAACCCCCTTGCTCCTATCTACTTACCTCGCAACCACACCCATCAGGTGCAATCAGGTCAGCCACAGCCCCACACCCCCCATGGTCAACCCTCCCCACCGCTCTGCCACAAATGTTTTGTGGTCGCCACCTTCCATTGGGCAATTGCATTGCCCAGTCTCCACCCTGGCCGGAGAAAGCACCGCCAAACCCCAACCGATCAACAACTCCCTCCACAGTCATCCCGAAGCGCAGCGAGGGACCTCGGTCCCAACCTTCAGCAAACCCACCTACTCCCTAAGACTCAAACCCACCACCCCGCCTTGTCTCATCTTTCCTGCTTTTAATCCCAACAAATAGGTATATTGACTCGTACTCCGTAGCTCTTCAGAGCGCAGGATGTGCGTGTACTCCATAGCTCTTCAGAGCGAAGGAAGCACGCGTACCCCCTAGCCGGGCTAGTACCCTTTCCACATTATAAATGGTCAACTTTCAATTATCCATTCGAACGAAGTGAGTCTTGCCCTAAAACTGATCGCCCAAGAAAAAAAAGAAAAAACCGGCCGCCTCGACCTGGGCAACTGCGGCCTCACCGAGCTACCCGAGGAGCTCTTTGAGCTGGAATGGCTAGAGTGGCTGAATCTGGGGGAGTGGTATTGGGATGCGGAAGCGCAAGAGGATGTCCAAACCCCCAATAAGGGCGGCCGTAACCGATTGGGGCAGGCTGCCGAAAGGCTGACTGAGCTCCCGCAGCTTCAGTTTTTGGGTTTATTTAACAATGGCCTTACGGACGTTTCCTTTTTACCATCCCTGCTGGGTTTGACTTCGCTCGACCTGAGTGG
>DMST01000422.1 GCA_003454975.1 Cytophagales bacterium
ACGGCGCCCGCTTGGTCTACCACTACGTGTACGTTGCCCAGGTGGTCGGTCAGGTTGTATTCGTAGGTATAGGCTCCTACTCCAATCACAACCCGGCCTTCGCTGGTCTGCAAAAAGCTCGCCGTGCCGTCCTCCACATGCAAGCCGCCAATATAGTCGGTGGGATTCGTATTGACTCTCGTATCAGATAGACAGAAGCCATCCCACACCCAAAAATCACCTTCCAGATTGGAGTATAGCATACCCAAATGTAATAAAAGGTCAACCATATATACCCTAGCATCGATGGCAGCGCCTCTGCATTGAGCCCGAGATTCTGCTGCTCGATGAGCTGGCCTCCGCCCTGGATCCCATCAGCACCAAGCGCATTGAGGACTTGGTGATTGAGCTCAAGCAGCACTACACGGTGCTCATCGTGACCCACAAGATGCAGCAGGCCATCCGCATCAGCGACAAAACAGACTTCTTCTATCTGGGCGACCTTATTGAGTACGCAACCACCGATGAGGTCTTTAACAGTCCCCAAGAGGAGAAAACGAAGGAGTACGTTTCCGGTCGGTTTGGGTAAAAGCCTTCACTGCCTAAAAAGGAAAGATCGGAAGGCCTTGAAGGCATTCCACTCTTTTCAACCAATCCAATTTGGTTCCAAATAATTTGATACTTATTCAAATTGAAGCATCGCCAGGATGAGTTTTAAACCAAGCAATGGAAAGCTGATTTGATAAAATGTATTCGGTGTTAAATCCATGCTTATTGCGGCTCTTTTCCTTGTGCTTACATACTACAATTTAACTACAAACCATTCACTAGTAATACGTTAAGTATTTTCAGCAGACACTAGTTATGTGGAGTTAGATTCCTGATTAACCTTCGCTAACATAGCGCCGTTTGACTTTGGGAAGCAAGCTACCGTACAACTAATAAGCACTGAGGAAAATACATTCCCTTCTAACCTGGGTATTAATTAGTCGGAGTAATATGCTCTCAATACCCGCATAAAAAACATTGTTGGAACTAATACTAACATGCTTATCATCCCACTTTCAATAACAAAAGCAAGTAATAAAAAAAGGCAAAACAACGGCAATACTATATTTTTAAATTTCAGTAAACCACTGGATTTAAGAACCGCCCAATTTAATTTAGGCTTTTCTTTAATAAACAATGCCAAGGCAAAACTCAGATAAAGGATAGAAACCACCCAAAACCACAAGTCATAGTAACTCTCTTTAATGATCATAAATCCTAATAATAACACAATGATCATTACAGCAATTGAAAAATTTATCACCCGAACCATTTACAAATCATTTTTTCTTCAAATTAAACAAATTTGACTCAGTTTGATGATGCCTATGCTTCTTATGGCCGTACATATTGTGTGAAACTAACCTTTTTGAGGTATCTGACCAATCAACAAGTGACTTGACTTGATTTGTACCAAAAATCATAAAATTTGGTACAGCTGCAACAACACCAACAGCCCCTTCAATAAGGCCTAGTCCTGCACCCACCACAAAATCGATTCCATTTCCCAAACCATTATCTTGAGTAAGATTATATCCTAGACCGTGCAACTGTTGACTAAATGGATTAAAAGTAGGATCTAAGTTTAAACTATTGTCCAAATCCTGGACACTTTCTTGAAAATCCTCTTCCATAGCATCATTTTGAATAGCAACTCCATTTTCCATTAAGTCCAGCATGGAATCATACGATTCATCAGAAAGTATTTCAGGGTCCTTTCCTTCAGTAGTGTAGTTACCATCAGGAAGTTGCTTGAGTACGCGGGCATGATGCATGGTTACCGTTTGAGTATAGGTAATGTTAACATTCCTCCCGTCTTGGGAAGCCGCAAAATTGGCGGTAGTCACCGTAGCCGTATATCCTCCCTCTACCCTGTTATATTCGGTTAATATGATTTGATGAGTCCCTTCATCTTGTTGCACTGTTCTATAATTCAGCTTGGCCTGATATGAATCATTATTCTTACTGTCAACTGGCTCCATTCCATCAGGATCAATAAACCGAATGGGATTATCGAACGCATAGTTGTATGGGCTATGGCGGCGCATTTTATCAGCTAAGGGGTCGATGTTATGCCAGCGGCCCAAAGCAGGGTCGTAGAAACGAGCACCAAAGTCTAGCCAGTCTAACCCGGCTCCTACTTGCATCTCTTTCCCGTTGAACAGGTATTGGTTAACCGGTGCAGAACCCGAAGGAGTATCCCAGGTAAGGCCAAAGGGGTAATACTGGTTGGACTGTTGTACAACCCCATCCTCACCCAATACTACGCGTACGTTGCCTAACAGGTCTACTAGGTTGTACTCATAGGTGTAGCTGCTTCCGCTCACCACTACCCGGCCCTGCGAGGTCTGGAAGAAATTTAACACTCCGTTTTCGTAGTGTTTATCCGTAGCATAATCCGTGACCGTAATATTAGAACCTTCCGTTACTCGTTTCCACAACTTGATCCCGGCTGCATCGTAGGTATACTCAATCTTATCTTGGTCATCGCCATTGAGGATAATAATCTCTTCGGGAAGGTGTAAGTGATTGTATCGAATAGAAATAATATTCTTATTATCATCCCGTACTAGGTTTCCATGGTCATCGTAGGCATATTCTTCGGTAGTATTGGCACCGTCTTTAAAGCCCCCGGTAGTGGTGGCGGCATCAGTTACCTTAGTTAACTGATTGTAATTAAAAGATCCATAATCATACGTTAAGTCATCGATCTCATCGCTTCCACTCCCGTAACGGGTCAAACTCAAAAGATTACCGTTTAGGTCGTAGTTAATGCCCTTTACATCTCGAGCGTCGTTGGTAGCGTTGGTAGTCTCATCCGCTAAAGTCAATCGGCTGAGCTCATCGTAGTTGTATTCATACTTCTTAGTCGAAGTACCTAGTCCCACCTGCGTCTGTACAATGTCGATGCTACCAATATTACCGTTGAAGTATTCCTCTCCGTTTGCACCATCACGGCTGTAGATCAAGTTCAGGTAGCTACTTCCGTAATCCTGTTGGGTTTGCCAGCCCCGAATATCAAATTTGGGCATCAGAGCTGCTCCCAAAAAGTCATCCCCACTCGTGGGGGTTTCGTCATGGTAGTTTTGCTGTTTCAATTGGCCCAATTCATCGTACTGCTGTTGGGTGAGGATAATTTCGGCCCGGTTGCCGGACTTATGGTATACCCTCTCTAATCGATCCATATGGTCATAAACAAAACGCTCTTCTACCACTAAGTCATTTCCAGTACCCAAGTGATCAGACATATGGGTGGTCACCACTTGTTCCGGCACCGTACGTACCTCGTTCTCGTAAGTGGTCACTACTTGATCGTATCCTCCGATATAGTTTTCGGTTATATCCTGTTGAGAGCGCAAACGATCATCCATGTAAGCGATAGTATTTAGCCAGCGATTTTCCTCTACCACTCGTATTTTACTACCTGTAGTTTGCCCGATAGCCAGGGTGTAAGCCCCCGCAGGTGCAGCAAATACGGCATCTTCCAAATCCCGATCCCACTGTCCGTCTTGCAAGAAGTCATAGTCATCGTAGTAGGTGAAGGTAAGTGGCTCCAGTTTGCCGTCCGTCTCGTCCATTTGCGGGAAGGTAGTACCCGTATGGGCTCCGGCAGGGGCACTACCAATCTGAATGACTACCTCTCCATCTTCGGGCGTAATCTCGAATCCGTCCGTCATGATGACCGAAGTACTCGCATAAATTCCGTCCCAGCCTCGGTATTCGTCTAAAGTAAGGACAGTACCTTCCAGATTGTACGAACTAGAGGCATCTGTATGAAAATCACTAGCCCAGGCATCCAATACTCCCTGCATCTCTCCTTGAGATTTAGAGTCGGTACGCTCCAAGATGCCTGTTTCTACGGGACGGTTATATACATCGTAGCGAGTGTATTGCCATTGGTTACGCCCTAAGGGTAAACCTCTTTGGTTGCCATCTTGGGTAAGCACCATGCGGTCAAACCGATCGTATACCATGTATTCCCAGTCTGAACCCGGCATCTTTTTGCCCGCCATGCGGCCCCAACCGTCGTAGATGTACTGAAAACACCATTGGTTCCGCTTCTCATTGGTGCTATTATCGGAAGCCAGATGACTCCACCCGTTAGCATTAAAGTATTTACTTCCTTCTGGCTGCACCACTAAACGTAGCAAGTTGCGATCATCATAGATGTAGTAGGTATCTACCTTTTCGGACCCCACATACATCCGGCGAAGCACCAGGTTCCCCTCTCGGTCAGTAAACTGCTCCAGCACATTACCGTCTTGGTCTTCGTTAATAACCACTTGCAGTTCCTTGGGAGCATAATCCCCGCTAAAGGTTACAGTACCACCCCGATCAATCAAGTGCTCTCCTAACCTTTGAATGCTCACGCCTAATATCTCTACGGCGTCAGCCGCTGTATTGGTCCGGTAGCTGGTGCGGGCTACATGTTCTTCCCTGGGCGGATTGGTACCATTTTCAGCACTGGTGTTGAAGCGATAAGCTTCTCCGCGGGCCGATTGGGCCGTAGGCCGGTTCAGCGGGGATGCTTCAAATTGAGTACCAGAAAAGGGGTAATCCCCGTCTCCGGTTTCTTTATCCAAGAAAGAGGCACCGTTATAGAAAGTCTTTACAGCCGTTGACGCATTATCCTGGTAGGCTCCAGTAGTGCCGCTTACATACGGCAGGTACTGGCGGGCCTCCCGGCCAAAGACGTCGTATTCCAAAATTTGCACCACATCACTACCTGTAGGAGAAGCTTGATACCCTACCTGCTGGATGGGTCGGCCCAAACCATCTAAATAGGTGGTAGCTTGAGTGGCATCCTCCTTGGATTTACCTATTAGGTCATCGTTGGTAGAGCCTTCAACAATGGGCACACGGGCAGTAGCCGACTTCACGTGGGCCGGGGTCTGCTGGGCCCAACTTGCCCATGAGCCCAGGCATAACAAGCCTGCGATCAATGCTTTATGCATTTTCATAGAATTGAATAATTAGTGGTTGAGATTGATTAATTTACGTCTACGTACTCGTGCTGTTGGATCACGTTATTGTCCTGATCTAGCACTTTAATCAAACGACCAAAGGGATCATGCAGGAAATGCTTCACCAAATGGTCCGGTCCCATGATGCTGCGGACCGTATTGTTACTAAGGTCATACGAAAAGGTGGTCATCTGTGCATTAGCCGGGTGTAAGCGGATTTCGTCCACTAGGGTATTGCCCGTAATGCTGATAGAATTGGTGCCCGATACAGAGTAAGTCACGGTACCATAATACAGGCTCCACCCTCGACTATCCGTGTATTGTTCGGTAAGGGCTGCTACGGTGGCATTCGTACCACCCGCTAAAGTGACTATCTGGAGACCGCCCGTTTTGGCCCAAAGGGAGATCTGGTAGGTTCCTGATGATACCACATCGCTAACCGTGAGGGCCCCAGCACTGAGATCGTAGCTTTGCTCCCCTGTTTTGGCATCTGTAGTATAAAGCCCTGAAGTAGTGTAGGTCCAGTTGGGCGCCCATTGCTCTTCTTCAAAACCCGCATACTGTACCTGAGTAGAAGAGGCATTCTGAGTAGATGCCAGTAAATAACTATCATTGGAGCTCCAAAGCACCCCTTGAATTAGGGTGGGCACTAGCGGCTGTCCAGGATTTTCGTGAGCCAAACGGCGCACATCGGTCACTCGATTTCCAGAATTGAAGCTATAGGCTAGACTCTCTTCATAAGATCCTGCTCCGGCCGTCGTCATAGGATACTCCCAACGATATATTGTCTGCGGCAAAACTCCTTTGTAAGCGATTTTTTGCCCGTCAACCTGATTGGTGGTAGTTACCGTACCCCGGTACTTATCTACTTGTACCACTAAGCCTGGGTGGGTAGTACTACGAGAAATCACTTGATGAATATCCTCATTATTTCTGCCGTCAACACTAATGCGAGTAGGATAATAATGGTCGTAGTTACCGCTATTTCCATAAGTATAATTAGTCACTGAGGTAAATTCCTCACTTTGAGAATCATCATACTGGGTAACGGTACTCGTAGCCAAGGGATGCCAATTAACATTGCGCTTCACTCGGGTAGACGCATAGGAGTTCTTGCGGCCAGAAGTACTACAGGTGTAACAGTAGTTAGAGGAACGGTTACGGATAGCGAAGAAGGGAATATCGATAGCAGGAGCACCTGCATCTCCACTAGTCAACACTAAATCTGAATAGGTATTTACCGTTTGGGTCAACAGTTTGTAGTCTGTGCCTTCACTGCGGTACACGGATTCGGTCAGCATTTGACCGTTCTTATAGTCTAGATCCGGGCCCGGCACATAGGGATCTATGTACACCGTAGGGAAATCATTGACAAAGGTGTACACCGTTTTACCATTGGATCCTGTTCCGCTTTCATCGAGACTGATTACTTCTACCCGGTCATACCCCACATGACTCCCCGAAACCGTCACCGCTGGGAGGATTGAGGTGGAGGTGATGTTTTGGAAAGTCTGCTTGTTACTGGAGATGCTAGTACAACTTCCCAAATCTCCCGTACCTGGCGTATAATCTGATTCACTCACGTTAACATAGGGGGTAAACAGTTTGCCACTGGAGTATTCTGTACCAGCAATCTTCTGAACGTAGCGGTAAACCTTAGACATGGTAGGCTGATTGGTTACCGGATCGTGCATCCGAATCTTTGAGACCCGCAAACCACCTACATCAATGCTCGAGGCAGTATTGGTCACTTCTTGCACTTTGGCCGTAATGGTGACTACATCCCCCTCCAAACCATTAGAGGCATACAACCGATAGTCACCGGCAGGAAGGGAGTAAATATTGTTTGCGGAATTACCGATGGCACTAGGATTATACTCTACGTATGAGGAACCATCCCATTTCCGGAGTTCTGCGTAGTTATTAAATACTGCCTGGTCCGTCTGAAACTGCGTAGCAATATGCGCGATGGCACCGGTACTGCCTACCGAAAAATCTGTCGTAACAATAACAGGCAGGATATTAACCAAATCCTGAAAGCCTTGCGCCTTGGCCTCATACACATCATATAATGTAGTGGTAGTAGAGTAATAATCGTGCAGTTCGTACTCCAATTCGGTATATCCATCGGTCGGGTAGGTCCAACGCTGAAGCGTCCCCGCTTTAGAATAATAGAGATTAGGTTCTCGGTCTACGGTAGTCCAATGGTTCACCCATACTCCTCCGTTTCGGTAAGCAGGAATTCGGGAAGAGTTGTTCTTACCGTTTTGGAAGCCCCAGTAATCCAAGCCATTGGTATTGGCAGCGGCAATGGTACCAGGGTAGTAAGTGAAGGTATGGGGAGGTAAAGGAGAAGCCAAGAAAGCTTCCTCTTGCACTGAGGTAAGTAATAGTTTGTTCTTGGTTTTATCATAACCCAAATCAAACATCCGGATCGTTTCTCCTTGTTTGATGATATCAATCCGGGTCAAGGGATAAGACCCTGCCAAGTCTGTTCTTTCCACCGTACTGGCATTAAAAACGATACGTTCATTCCGTGAGGTTTCAATTTCTGCCAGTCGTTTGCCGTATACCGTATTCTGATTAATGGAGTTGGCATAGGTTACCGGGTCTTTACAGTTATCACACTGAGAAGGGCCGTTCCACAAGAATGAACCCGATTCTGAAATAGTCTGATCGTAGGTAATTGTTTCATTGACATACGTAAAATCAATCCATTCCCCATGGGCATCGATACGGGTGAGGTACCATGCACTCTGGTGCCGATCATAGGTGGCATTTTGACCGTTGAAGGTTTCAAAGTCCGTAACCTCGGCAAGAGAAAAGGTGTAGATAATTCCCTTGTCATCCTTAATCTTCCAAGAGTAATCCGCGGCATTCCAAGGGCTCGCAGGTAGGGTAAACCCAAAAGGGTCTTCGGTAATCTGGTCAGTGGTTGGTTTTAACATGACCGGGTCGCGGTAGGTAGAGAACCGATCAAATACAAATTTCCCGTTGCTGCCATTGGGCAGGGTATAGAAGAAAATGTCGGGCATTGTATCCCATTTGCCTTGAGCTATAGAATCGGATCGAACTAACGGATTAGTCTGCGGACCAGGCAAAATGAATTTAGACAGATAATGACAACTGAAAACTGAATCCATGTCCACATCTCCGTTTGGGTCATAAAGAGTACTTACATGATCCGACAAATACCCGTAGTACTGATCTCCATCATACTCGTCTGCAATCCCGTACATGGTCCGGCTGATTTGCCCAGTGGCATTTAAGGTCCACCCGGCACCAACCCAAGAAGCATGCTCGTCCACTTTGAGGCCAGAGGCATGATAACTTAAGGAAATAGGAAAGGAATATTGCCCTACATCTACGGTGTAAATAGGAATGCTTATCTCCGGTAGACCGTTGTAGGCATTAACCGGAACATCCACATACTTATTCATCTCATGAACCGTGGGTGAGGGAGGAACCACCTGGATCTCCCCAGGTATTAGTTCGTTCGTTGTTTGACTCCACGAAGTCAACGGCCATAGAATTATGGCTAGGAGCGCTAGTTGTTTCATTGATATATGAGTTGAGTTATTCTTGGCTACAAGGTTAAACTTTTATCCCAACCACCGCGAATGCAAACGCTTCTTTCGAGTATTCTGGCACTACGGTTTAGTATTCCGGCACATGCTAGTTTTCCACAACCAGGGGTTGAAGCGCCTACTTTCCGTACCCAGCTGAAGTACGCCTACTGCTCTGCTCGCCGGAACC
>DMST01000513.1:0-10571 GCA_003454975.1 Cytophagales bacterium
TTGTGTCTTGGCTCTTGATTCTTAGATCTTAAAAAAATGAATGCATACATCGTAGCAGGATATCGATCTGCCGTCGGAAGAGCAAAAAAAGGTGGGCTTCGGTTCAAAAGACCCGATGACCTGGCCGCCGACGTAATCAAGCATTTGGTAAGCCAGGTACCTGGCTTTGAGAGCAATCGGGTAGACGACCTCATCGTAGGCAACGCCGTACCTGAGGCCGAGCAAGGCATGCAAATGGGCCGCATCATCTCGTTGCTGAGCTTGCCGATGGAGGTACCCGGTTTGGTGATTAACCGCTACTGCGGCTCCGGGCTGGAGGCCATCAACATTGCCTCGGCGCGGATTCACGCCGGTATGGCTGACTGCATCATTGCGGGCGGTACCGAGAGTATGAGCATGGTACCTGTAATGGGCTGGAAAACGGCGCTGAACTACAAGATTGCCGCGGACCATCCGGACTACTACACCAGCATGGGCCTCACTGCGGAGCAGATTGCGCAGCAGTGGAAGATCAGCCGGGAGGAGCAAGATGAGTTTGCCTACAACAGCCACATGAAGGCTTTGCAAGCGCAGGCCGACGGCAAGTTTGACGCGGACATCGTGCCCATCGAGGTGGAGCATACCTACGTAGATGCCAACGGCAAGCGCAAGACCGAAACCAAAACCATCACCAAGGACGAAGGTCCTCGGGCAGGTACCAGCGTAGATGCCCTGGGCAAGCTGCGCCCCGTGTTCGCCCAAGGCGGATCGGTGACGGCCGGTAACTCGTCCCCCACCAACGACGGCGCTGCCTTCGTGATGGTGATGAGCGAGAAGATGGTGAAAGAGCTGAACCTGGAGCCCATCGCCCGGATACTATCCTACGCCGCTGCCGGCGTAGAGCCTCGCATCATGGGTATTGGTCCCGTAGCGGCGGTGCCCAAGGCACTGAAGATTGCGGGCATCAAGCAGGACGATCTCGACCTGATTGAGCTGAACGAAGCCTTCGCGGCCCAGTCACTGGCTGTGGCCAAGGATCTGGACCTGGACATGAGCAAGGTGAACGTAAACGGTGGCGCCATTGCCCTCGGACACCCGCTGGGTAGCACCGGTGCCCGCCTGAGTATCACCCTAGCCAGCGAGCTGAAGCGCCGCGGCGGCAAATACGGAATGGTAACTGCCTGTGTAGGCGGCGGCCAAGGCGTAGCCGGGGTGTTTGAAATGCTGTAAGCAGACACAAGAAGTGAGAGCCAAGCTACAAGACTTGGCTCCTTTCCCCATATCGAACCAAACATCAAGTCTTGACTCTTATGTCTTGGCTCTAAAAATCTTACAAAATGTCAGTAGTAGCAGAAGAAACTAAAAAAGCGATCACGGGCGGTGAGTTCCTGATTCGCGAGTCATTCGCACACGAAATCTTTACTCCTGAGGAGTTCACCGAAGAGCAAAAAATGATTGCTCAAACCTGCCGAGACTTCTTGGAAACGGAAATCTATCCTCAGCTGGACGAGCTGGACAGCATGCAGCACCCTGAGCTGATGCCTCAGAAGATGGACAAGTCCGGTGAGCTGGGTCTGCTGGGTACGGCGGTACCGGAGCAGTACGGAGGCTTCGGTATGGACTTCAACACCTCTATGCTGGTAGCCGACGTGATTGGCGCGGGCCATAGCTTTGCGGTAGCCCTGAGTGCCCACACCGGTATCGGTACGCTGCCCATCTTGTACTACGGTAACGAGGAGCAGAAAGCAAAATACCTGCCCAACCTGGCTTCGGGTGTTTGGAAGGCTAGCTACTGCCTTACCGAGCCTGATTCGGGTTCGGACGCTAACAGCGGTAAGACCAAGGCGGTATTGAGCGAGGACGGCAAGTACTACAGCATCACGGGTCAGAAAATGTGGATCACCAACGGTGGTTTTGCTGACGTATTCATCGTGTTCGCCAAGATTGAGGATGACAAGAACCTGACCGCCTTCATCGTAGAGAAGGACATGGGTGGTATCACCATGAACGAGGAAGAGCGCAAGATGGGTATCAAAGGATCTTCTACCCGTCAGGTATTCTTCAACGACACGAAAGTGCCTGTAGAGAACATGTTGAGCGACCGGGAGAACGGTTTCAAAATCGCGGTAAACATCCTGAACATCGGCCGGATCAAGCTGGGTGCTTCTTGTGTGGGTGCGGCGAAAGCGGTGATCGACAAAGCCGTAGTGTACTCGAAAGAGCGCAAGCAGTTCCAGACGTCTATCTCCAACTTTGGTGCGATCAAGCACAAGATTGCGGAGATGGCAGCGCGTACGTTCGCGGCCGAAGCCGGTAACTACCGCGCGGGTCAGAACATCGACGATGCCTACGCACGTTTGATCGCGGGCGGTATGTCTGAGGCCGAAGCGAAGCTGAAGTCCGTAGAGGAGTTCGCCATTGAGTGCGCCATCCTGAAAGTATACGGCTCCGAGGCTTTGGACTACACCGTAGACGAAGGCGTACAGATTTACGGCGGTATGGGCTTTTACGCGGAGGCGCCGATGGACCGCAGCTACCGCGATAGCCGGATCAACCGGATCTTTGAAGGTACCAACGAGATCAACCGGATGTTGACCCTCGATATGATGCTGAAGCGTGCCCTGAAAGGCCAATTGGATCTGTTGGGCCCTGCCCAAGCGGTAGCCGCTGAGCTGACGGGTATTCCTGATTTCAACCAGGAAGAGGACACCGCCCTGTTTGCTGCTGAGAAAAAGATCATCGCTAACCTGAAGAAGGTAGGCCTAATGATTGCCGGAGCGGCCGTACAGAAGCTGCAAACCAAGCTGAGCCACGAGCAAGAGCTGCTGATGCACCTGGCGGACATCCTGATCCAAGTTTACGGTGCCGAGTCGGCCATTCTGCGCGCGGAGAAAGTAGCGGGCGTACAAGGTGAGGCTGCAGCCAAGCTGTACATCGACATGGCACAGTTGACCGTACACCGCGCCATCTCCGTGATCAAAGATGCGGGTACCGAGGCCATCTACGCGTTCGCTGAAGGCGACGAAATGCGCATGATGCTGTTGGGACTGAAGCGGTTCACTAAGATTGAGCCCGTGAACCTGAAGAACCTGCGCCGTGAGATCGCCGATGCCTTGATCGAAGCGAACGGCTGGGCGATTCACTTCTAAGGATTGATTCTAATGGTCACTGTGTCGAGCATTTTGCTCGGCACCCATTGATAAAAGGAAGCCTGAAGCTTCCAAATAGCCCATGGTGGAAAGCAGCATGCGTTCCAGAGGGCTAAAGACATTACCTTTCTTTTGGAACAGAGAAAGCCCCGGTCGGATCGGCCGGGGTTTTTTATTGCCTATTTCTCGCAGTGAGCGACCGTCTTGCCACTAGCTGGGTGAGATGTTGGTTAGACGACTTGGAGCCGTCTACAAATGGACCTTTCACGAGGATCAAGTAAGATTTCGAAGACATCACCAATACCATTTGGGGCCTATGAAGCAAATAGGAAGCCTCTATTGATTATGGTGCTATGAGTGGGCTCATTGATCAAAATATTCAGGTCCAGTTTTAACTCTGAAGAAGCCCATTTTTACTTTTCAATGGAAGGCAGATGTTACACTATTTCCTGGTCAGTAAATGGCCCAAATACTAAAAATAGAGACCAGGTTACTCAATTAAAGGACAGATCGTAGAGTCTAGTCGGGTTTACTATTTAGCTTCACTGCAACAAAATTTTCAACATATACATTCTCAATAATGAAAAATTTTCAACTATTCTCATTACTAGTCTGCATTTTATTCTCAGCTCCAGCCATCGGTCAACAGTGGTCAGGAAATAACAATACCACTGATCCCCTTTCTAGAACAGGGCGTGTTCAAATGAGTGGTATGCGTTACCAGCGATATAGTGGAATTATTGCAGGTTTCACTGACCCCTATTTGATTCTTGGAGCTAGTACTACTCAAGACGATGAGTTGGTGTTCGCAGGTAACAGCGCTGCAAAAATGGATGTACGGCTTCTAGACGGTGTTTTAAAAATTGGTGGTTCTGCATCTCCCTTCTCACAATTATCCCGAGACGAACTTACGAATAGCTGGGTAGGGGGAAATCTTGGCGTGGGTACAGATAATCCTCGTGCTCGGCTACATGTAAATGGTGACATGATGTTACCCCGGGCCTCCGTTTCGTCGGTAGGTGAACCTGGTGAATTTCTCAAATGGGGCACCCCTACGGGTCCTGGCATTGCCTCTGTACAACTAGCCCCAGATAATGATGTACAAGGGTTGGTTTTTTACACGCATCCGTCAGCGGCTTATGCAGATCAAGCTGTAGAGGCCATGCGGATTACTGCTGCGGGTCAGGTTTGTGTAGGGTCCGATACCCCTGATGGAAATAGCTTGCTTACACTCGCGGGTGGTATGGCTAGCCGTGAAGTGAAAGTAACCGTAACGGCGGGGAATGATAAAGTCTTTGAGTCGGACTACCCCTTGATGGATTTACGCATGTTAGATCACTATGTGAGCACTGAAAAGCACCTACCTGGTATTGCTCCTGAGCGTGTGATGCTCCAGGAAGGCGTTCAATTGGGCGAGTTTAGTATTCAGTTACTAGGCAAGATTGAGGAATTGACGCTTTATACTATTGACCAACAAAAACAATTGCAAGCACAGCAGAAGGCTTTAGAAGCGATGCAGTCCAAAATTGATGAGTTGCAGACTCAGCTAGACACTAAATAGGCACGGCTTGCTAAAGCCTTCACCTGGGTATTATTCAATTCAGTTATTCTTACAGAAAATATCAAAATTTCGAGATTTGCTTAATTAGATTGAGAGAACATTGCTCAGAAATGTGGGAGGGAAACTTTGGTAATACCAATGCTGGTAAGCGATTCGTAAGAAAAACCCTAAAATCCTTAGTCTTGATCCAGCTCCATCGTCGGACCGTTGCGGATTAGTTCGAAAAAAAATAGAGTACCCAGATTTTAACTCCAGGGCTGTATCAAAAGTTGAAGGGAAATTGGGGTACCAAATTTCCACTTGCGAAGTGAAAAACTTTCCCTAACCAAATGAAGCAATACAAAATAATATCCGGTCATAAAATCGCAATATCGCCTTTTGATACGACCCCCCGGCTGGCGAATTAGTGGCCGTCCGCGTGCCGCCTAAGACTGCGCGTCCCGGCTTCAGCGGAAGGGCAAGGCCGAAAGGGTTTGAAAACATTACCTTTCTTTTGGAACAGAGAAAGCCCCGGTCGGATCGGCCGGGTTTTTTTATTTTAGTGCTTTCGTTTATAAAGGCTTCATTCTATGGCCATGCTAAAGACTCAAACATTTCTTCTTACCCTTCTTTTTTTTCTGGTGTTTCATATGGCAAGCGGTCAGGACCGGCCGTTCATTTTTACATGGGAAATAGAAGAGCCTCATGGTGAACTGCGGATCAACGTTTGGGAGGTAAAATATACGGTAGACTATTGGGTAGATTTTGGGGACGGTTCCGAACGGGAAAGAAGAACGGGGGATGTTTATCACCAGTATGCCGAGCCGGGTATTTATACAGTTAAAATTTGGGGCTCTTTTCCCGGCATGAACTTTCAGGCCTCGCCCTATGCTAAGCACATGCACAGCCTCATAAGCTGGGGAGATATTGTTTGGGGCACCATGCTGGGTGCATTTACCGGATGTTACAACCTGACCTATGCTGTGGCCGACCCCCTACATGACGTACCGAACCTAGATAGCGTAAATACCCTGTTCAGAATGTTTGAGGGGGCCAGCAAGATTGACGGTGACTTCTCAGCCTGGGATGTGAGCAACGTCATTACAATGAGCCGACTTTTTAAAGGGGCCACGTCTTTTACTGGGGACCTCTCTGCGTGGGATGTAAGCTGGGTAAAGTACATGGATTCCATGTTTGAGGAGGCCTATCTGTTTGATGGAGATGTATCAGCCTGGGATGTGAGCCGGGTGGTAACCATGGAAAAAATGTTTTACAAAGCCGAAGCCTTTCAAGGGGACGTGTCGCGTTGGGATGTGCGTAATGTGCGGGACTTCAGCGGCATGTTCGCCGGTGCCCTCCAGTTTTCCAGTGACGTATCCGAGTGGTCGGTGGACAGTGGTAAAACTTTTACAGCTATGTTCGCCGTCTGCCCAAAGTTTAATGCCGATGTCTCAGGTTGGGATGTACGAAAGGCAGAGGAATTGAGTGCCATGTTTTACCAAGCAACGTCCTTCGATCAGAACCTGGGTGCTTGGCAGTTTCCTAAGGCAACATCTTTAGCAAGGTTTTTATCCGATACCCATCTTTCCATTGCCAACTACGATGCTACCCTGAAGGGATGGAGTAACCACCCTTTAGATCAATTACCCAAGGGGGTAGAGATTGGAGTACAAGGTTTACAATTTAGTACCGAAGGTTCTAACCATCGATCCAGCTTGATGAACCGGTTGAGTTGGAGGTTTGATGGAGATTCCCTGGATTGGTAGGTGCTGGCGAATGGCTGCTGGGTTTAGTTTAGCCTGGACAGGTTTCTCAGGTGCTTTTAAGCATCAAAAAAGGCCTTTTATGAAGGAACGAAGCACCGGCCGAAAATTCTGAGCCACGTTCACTTAATATTAGTTTATCTTCTTACTCACTCTGTTTGAGTTGCTACTGGGTCGAGCATGCTGCTCGGCATTCCGTGGCAAAAGGAAGCATCATGCTTCCTGATGGCCCATGGTGGAAAGCAGAATGCTTCCCACAGTACACACAATACAGCCTAAAAGGAGAATTTACCGCCACTTCACCGTTTTGAACTTGGCGTTTTTCTGGAAGGAGTCCGGGGTGTTGTCCAGGATGGACTTGCGGAGCTCGTTGATGAGGCGCTCCTTGGTGAAGTGCTCGTGTACCACCAGGCTGATCTCGCGGACGGGCTGGGGCTCCGCAAACCGGCGGACATAGGCTTCCTCCTGCTGCTCGTCGTAGGAGAGCTCTGGTATGAGCGTATAGCCGCTTACTTCCAGCACCATCTTTTTCAGCGTTTCGATGCTTCCGCCTTCCATTTCCAGGCCGCGATGGTGCCCGGATGCATCGAACTCACAGATGTTGAGCGTGTGGTTTCGGAAGCAGTGCCCCTGCCGGAGTACCCAGAGGCCTTCGGGTTTGAGCATATCGGCGGAGATGGTTTTGCGGCGCAAAAGCGCATTGGAGGGGTCGGTGTACACCAAAAAGGGCTCGTAGAAGAGCGGAATCTCGCGCACGTGTGCTTCCAGCGTGGGCGTTGCCATCAGGCCGAGGTCTAGCTGCCGGGTTTCTAGCTGATTCAGTATTTCCTCACTCTGTAGCTCCTCCACCACCAGCTTGGTGTTGGCGTGCTTCTGCATAAAATCAGCAATGAACAAGGGTAGCAAACTAGGAGCCAGGGTAGGAATAATGCCCAAACGGTACTCGCCCTCCAGCTGGTTGCGGTCGTCATTCACCAGGTCCTTGAGCTCCTGTACTTCCTTCAGGATACGACGGGCCTTTAGGATGAATATCTTCCCCATAGGCGTAGGCTCCAGCGGTTGTACGCTGCGGTTGAAGAGCACGGTGGAAATTTCGTCTTCTAGCTTTTTGAGCTGTAGGGTAAGCGTGGGCTGGGTGACAAAGCAGCTCTCGGCTGCTTTCACAAAGTGCTTCTGGGTGTCGAGCGCCACTACGTACTGCAACTGCTGAAGGGTCATATTGAGGCGGCTAATGATGAGGCTGAAAATATCAGCTAGCTCAATCAATAGCAAAGGAGGAATACTCCCATCCTGCACAACCCTGCGCGTCAGAAATGATCCTTTTTGCGGGATGGGCTTGGTTTATTCCTCCTCACCCGCATGTACTGGAACGGCGGTGGCGCTCTACAAAGGAATTCTTGGCGGCAAAGGGAATTAGACGAACTGGATTTTCCCTTGCTTATATGACTTTCTCACTTTCCCAGATAAGGGCTCCATCTTATCTGGCGCGCAGCGCCCTAATGAAACCCGCTCAGCTTCGGTAGAGGTGCTTGTGAAGTGGGAAGAGGGCCATGGAGGCGCCTGTTCCGGGGGCCACGTCCTGCTAGCGACTCTTATACATCATTCTCCCAAAAACCTTTTACTCTGGCGCCCCACAAAGGATGGTTTAACCCATGACCTGGGCTAATACAAAATGCCTAGAGAAAGGCCCCAGGAGGCTCGCTCGAGGGGGCTTGGGTTGGCAGGAGCCATGTTTTCTATTTGGGCGAACAGGGATAGAAAAGGGGAAAACCGATGGCCGTACCCGAATATGAGCCCAGCGCTAAACCGCCCTACCCATTCGAAGGGGGAATAGGGCAAGGGCCTTTGCCTGCCTTCTGAGAGAGTCTCCCCCGTAAGTATATCCTCCAAGTCATGGTACAGGATGTTGTTGTTCGTAAGGTAGAGAGTGGGGATAAAGTCTATTTGCCCGTAACCGGATACTCTTTTCCCGAGCTGGGTCACGCGCACCCCTGCCGTGCCACTCAAGGCCCTCTGTTCGATCTGCAACTGGTACAAATACAGTGAATTAAAGACCTGTTCGGTAAAATCTGTGGTGGAAATAGACTGTGAATATTGCACCCCAAAAACGCCCGAAATGGCTCCACCTAAGAGGGGTAATTCCACTCCTGCGGCCGCTTGGAAATTGGAGGTACTTCTACCGAGTACCAGCGAGGTGCGTGCTTCGGGTAAGAAATATTGGTTGATATGGCTCCCACCGGACAAGAATAGCCGGTTGTGGGGAACAGGTACCTCCCGGCAGGCCTCATAATTCTGAAAGAAGGTTTTTAGACTGGGGTAGTTGTACCGGAGGTGCTGGATCTGCTCGTTCAAATAGGGGCAAGCCGCTAGTTTGTTTTCTAAGGCAGCGATAAACTCTTCCGGATCGTTGGGAAGTGGCTCTGGCTGGCCGTCCTTCTCCTTAAGATATACGGTGAAGGTATTTTTGGCGGTATAGTACAGATAGACCTCCTTTTCGCCCTTCATCAGCCGTTGGAGGAAGACCTTTTGTTGGGTTGTGGGTACGGTGTGGGCAATAAAAACTTCCCCGGAGGGCAGGCCAAACTCCTCTACCTGTTCGGGGGAGTAGGTGACTAAGTCATTACTTTGGTGGACCACGGTGGGATACAGAGAGACCGAATTGGAGTATAGATGGAAAGAGACTCGGGGAATGTCTACCCCGCTTTTCATTGATCCATCCCGGACGATGTAGGCCTCCTGATTTTGAGCCAACGCTGGGGTAACGCCTAGCAGGCTAAAGCAAAGTACTAACCAGACCGTGGTGAATGTATAGGCTGAGGACATGGCAGATAAGACGCATTTTCTCCAAAGGTAAGATACAATAAAGAAAGTACTGAAGGGGTAATGATAGGCTTGGGGGCTCCACCCAATTTTTTTCTCTCTTATTCCTAACCCCTCCTACTGCCCTAGCTGCGCTAGTAGTTCACTTTTTCTACTGGCCGCTACGGGCAGCTCGCGCTGGTTGGAGAGGGTGACGTAGCCGCCCTTGCCTTTGGTGTATTTGGTGATGTGTTCCAGGTTGACGAGGTGGGACTTGTGGATGCGCACAAAGCCGAGGGGTTCTAAAATGGACTGGTAGTGCTTCAGGGTGCGGCAGATAAGCCGGGTTTCGCCATCGGTGAGGGTGAATAGGGTGAAATTGTCCTGCGCCTCGCAGTGGATAATGGCTTCGGCACGGATGATCTCCAGCCCCTCTAACACGGGCAGCACAATCTTGGTCCTTTGCTTTTGGGTGATGTGGATGTTTTCCAACAGCACGCGGGTAGGACTTATCTGTTCTTTGGCGGTAGCTGCTAATTCGGCCTTTTCTACCGCGGCCACCAGCTCCTCGATGGCGATGGGCTTCAAGATGTAGTTGGCGGCGCTGTACTGGATGGCCCGGATGGCGTAGTGGCTAAAGGCAGTGACGAAAATGGTCTGGAAACGGATGTCATCGAGGGAGGCCAGGAGATCGAACCCATTGCCGAAAGGCATCTCTACGTCCAGAAAAACCAAATCGGGCTGGTGCTGCTCAATGGCGGCTTTGCCCTCCGCAATGTTGCTGGCTAAGGCCACTAGCTGTACCTGCGGGCAGTAGTCTGCGAGGTAGTTTACCAGCGCTTCCTGACTCGCCACTTCGTCTTCCACGATGATGGATCTTAGCATGGGTCAGCTCATTTCTTCGGTAAGGGCCTTGGGAATTCTGATGAGCACTTCGGTGCCCGGGTACTCCCCAGCAGACAAGTCCGAAACCTGCAGGGTGATCGGCTGTCCGTAGATGCGGTGGAGCAAGGTAATGCGCTCATGGGTGTTTTGCATACCCAAGGACCGGTGGCTCTTCTGCTGAGCGGTTTTGAGTTGCTGAGAATGCTGGCGGCCAATACCATCATCGGCCACCCGCAAAACCAAATAGGCCTCCTCTTGGGTGATGGAAACCCACAACTGCCCCGGAGCTTGCTTGTACCGCAGGCCGTGCCAGATGGCATTTTCGATGTAGGGCTGTACCAGCATGGGCGGAATGCGGTGTAGGTGGGGGGTGATGGCAGGGTCCACGGTAAACTCCACCTCAAACAGATCCCGGAAGCGAAGATGCTCTAAGCTGAGGTAGAGCCGGAGGGCGGC
>DMST01000513.1:10598-11658 GCA_003454975.1 Cytophagales bacterium
AGGGCGGCAATTTCCACATCGAGGGGTACGAAGTCCTGGGCCGAATTGTCCAGCACAATGCGCATGAGGTGCGAAAAATCCGCCAAGTACTTGTTGGCCTCGCGTACGTTGTTGCCGGAGATAAAACCGTTGACGGAGTTGAGGGAATTGAAAATGAAGTGGGGGTTCATTTGGCTGCGTAAGGACTTGAGCGATAGCAGGTGGTTGGCAAGCCGCCGCTGGCGGTTGTTGCGGACCAGCAATACGGTAGCACCGATGAGCAAGACCGAGAGGACCCCCAGCCCATAAATGAACCGCCGCTGCCGCTGCAGGGATAAGGCCTGATAGGCGGCTCGCTCTTGCAGCAGCATATACACCATTTGCTGCTCTTCCGAGAGCACCAGCACACTATCGGCCCCCGAATGCTTAGGCTTTGGCCCTTGCTGCTGCGCTGTCAGTTCCCTACCAACTACCAGTAACACCAGCAAAATCCAGCACATCTTGTTCAACATCACCCTCCCTTTTTTGACTGCTACTAAGATAGGGTATACCGCTCCCAAAGCGGTCGCGTTGCCTAAGTGAGAAGCCCCGTTGCCTAAGTGGTGGCTGATTGGGAGATGTGTGCTACCTAGTTTGGCTACCCGTAAGACAAGAAAACGCATGAAAAAATCGATCATCCTGGGATTATTGGGTGCCGGGTTAGGCTGGCCGCTATACGGCCAGGGAATCCTACGAGAAACCGAGGAGGAGGCACCCTATACCGATCCGCGCGATGGGCAGAAATACGCCACGGTGCGCTATACCACCACCTTTCCGGACCAAACTTCGCACACCTTCCGTTGGATGACCCAGAATCTCAGCTACGATGCAGCCGGATCGGTAGTGTATGGCGGTGATCCCGAAAACGGGGAAGTATATGGCCGCCTGTACGTTTGGGCCACGGCGATGGAGGCCTGCCCCGCCGGGTGGCGCCTGCCTACTGACGAAGACTGGTACCAACTAGCTTTCCACTTCGGGGGCCTGTGTTCGGCGGGCCTGGCCCTGAAAGCCGATAGCCCCTTGTGGGTACGAGAACACCAGC
>DMST01000030.1:0-633 GCA_003454975.1 Cytophagales bacterium
AGCAGCACGATACTTATCACAGAGGCCCCCATCACCTTGCGCACGCCCACTTCTTTGGTGCGCTGCAGGGCTACAAAAGCAGCCAGCCCAAGCAACCCAAGCGAGGCAATGAAGATAGCCAGTCCGGCAAATACGCTCACCACCTGACCAAAGCGCTTGTCGGCCTCGAAAAGGGCCTCAAACTGATCATCCAAAAACTTGATCTCGTACGGGGCATCCGGATACATTTCGTCCCAGGTGCTTTTTACAAACGCCAGTCCATCCCGGTAGCTAGCCGGGTTGAACTCGATGAGCATATAGCTTGGGTGTTCGTAGGCAATGTAGATGGTAGGTTCCATCGCTTGCTTCAAGCTAGTCCGTTGGAAATCTTTGATGATCCCCACAATCTCATAACCCGGGTCACCCTCTACATCATTTCCAAACTGGACACGCTGACCCACGAGGTCTTCCGGAGAGGCTAGGTTAAATTGATTGGCGTAGGATTCATTGACCAGAAAGCTAGCCGTGTCCGTGAATTTTTCGAAGTCATAGTCTCGGCCGTCTAGCAGCTCCAGGTCCAAAGCTTCCATAAACTGGTCATCGATGTACGTGATGTAGGTAGTGGTAGCCAGCGGCTCCTGCCCCATGATTCGG
>DMST01000030.1:700-2218 GCA_003454975.1 Cytophagales bacterium
AGAGCTTAGATCGGTGCTAGAAGATCCCGGTAGGGACTCGGCACCCCCAACGGTTACGATACTGCTGTGCTGGCGCAGGATATCCCGCATGGATTCAAAGCGCTGTACGTCCGTCTGGTCATCTTCATCATCGTTGAAGTTGGCCCGCTGCAGTCCCACCACATAGTTGGCATCCAGGCCCCGGTCCTGCTTGCGCAGAAACTGCATCTGCTGATACACCAGCAGCGAACCGGCAATGAGCACCAGTGAAGTGGCAAACTGAAGGGTAACCAATCCTTTTCGTAGCCATAGCCCTTGGCGCGAGTGCTGGTATTTGCCTTTCAATACTACGGCGGGGGTAAACCGGCTCAGTACCAAACTGGGGTAGGCCCCGGTGATGAAGGTACCCAGCAGGAAGAACAGACCTACCTGTTGCAGGAAGGTGAAATTGTTGAACACATGTTCATATAGCTCAATCCCTACCAATCGGTGGTACATCGGCAATACCAGCTCGGCCAACCCCACGGCCAAAACGGCCGCTACAGCATTTACCAGCATGGCGTCGATGAAGAACTGAACGATCAGCTGGACTTTCACGGCCCCTACTACCTTGCGCAGGCCTACTTCTTTGGCCCGGTCCACCGCACGGGCGGTAGTTAAGTTGATGTAGTTCACCCAAGCAATGATGAGGATAAACAAAGCAATGATCTGAATCACCTGAATGGACCGTGCATTGCCAGGAGCCTCCGTTTCGTACGTATAGTCAGATTGGAGATGGATATCCGAAACCTTCATGGCTACCCAGCGCTCCGTTAATTTATCCCCTTCCTCTACCTCATGGTATTTGCGGATCATCTGATCAAACTTGGGCTCAAGATCGGCCGGATCAGTACCGGGTTGCAGTTGCAGGTATACGTAGTGGTTGTTCCAATTCCACTCTCCGTAGTCAAACCGGTCTACGAAGGTTGCGTCCGAAACCAGCATGTCGAACTTCAGGTGGGTGTTGTCGGGCACGTCTTCAATCACGCCGGAAACAGTCAGTAATAGATTTCCCCGGCTCAGCGCTTCCATCGTTTGGCCGATGGGGTTTTCGTTACCAAAGTAAGCGCGGGCCTTGCTCTCTGTCAGTACCACCTGATTGGGCTTGTTGAGCATATCGGCCCGGCGGCCGTACACCACCTTGTAGTCAAACATGTGCAGGAAGGTAGAGTCTGCCCACAGCACCCCAGACTCGTATACCGGTTCGCCGTGCATACGAAACGAGGTCTCATCCAGAGACAGTACCACCCCTGCGCGTATCACCTCGGGTAGCTCATCTTCCATGGCCCGGGCGGCGGGGTGGTACATCATGGCATCCTTTACCTCCCCACCATTAGAAAAAGAGTGCACACTCACCCGGTATATATCTTCCGAGTCAGAAAAGTAGGCGTCATAACTGCGCTCAAAGCGGATGTAGGCCTGCATGAGCAGAAAGGCAGCCAGTCCCAGGGCGAGCCCTATGACATTAATGCCGGTAAAGAGCCGGTGTTTGGCGAAGTA
>DMST01000030.1:2270-6291 GCA_003454975.1 Cytophagales bacterium
CTGCGAAACATAGAACGTGTAAGTATTGAGTTTTGACCAAATTTTTTCATTAACGAGGGACGAAAAAGCCCCAGCACTTGGAAGAGGTACCGCCACGGCGCCCAATGGGGCCGGTCTTGTTGCGTGCGGTAATACAGCTCTTCCAAATCCCCGGAGATATCCGGGTAATAATCTGGGTGACAATACCAGGCAAAAAAGGAATCAGCCCAGCGTTTGATCATGTGAACTTGAGATCGAGAGCCACCTTGGGTATCGCATTCCAGAGTTCGTTGCGTACATCACGGGCGTAGCTCAGCGCACGGCTACCGGCCGCCGTGATGGTAAAGTAGCGCTTGGGTTTCCCTCCCCTTGTGGGGTCTGTTTCACCCACTCTGGAGCTGAGGTAGCCCTTTTTTTCCAGGCGCCGCAGTGCAGACTGCAGAGCCCCTACGCTCACCTTACGGTTGAGCCGGTTCTCTATCTCGTCTTTGACTGCCACACCGTAGGCTTCATCAAAGAGTACACCCACCGTGAGTAGTACCACCTCTTCGAATTCGCCGAGTGCATATTCCTTCATAACAATGTCCTAATTGTAGTATTGCTAAGTAAAGGAAAATTTTAGCAATGTCCTAATGGTAGTATTGCCCGGGATGCAATCAGTGGGTTTATCACCTGAAGGAAAGGTGTACTGTTGGCGGCAAATCGGCTATTCTGTGCGTTGGTGATAGATCACGATTCTTATTCTAGGCAGTCTCTATGTTAAGATGAAATAAAACTCAGGCGTCTATTGAACCTTTCGATATTCCTGGTTTATAATGGGTAGAACTAATCCTTGCTCCCGTGAAAAACCTCGTCACCAATTACATTCTTACCGCGCTAGTTTCCACCATCTCTACCCTAGCCTTAGGCCAGGATTACCTGGAAGATGAGCGAGATGGGGAAATATATCCCATTGTGCAGATCGGGGAGCACCTTTGGTTTCAAGAAAACATGCGGGTTGTTACTCCTACCAGTTGGTGTGCAGAAAACCCAGGTTCTGAGGCCTGCGATCACGGAAATTATTACTATGCTTCTGACTTGATTAGTGTCTGCCCCGCAGGATGGCGGGTGCCTTCTTGGCCGGATTACAGAACCGCTTTGGTGACCGTAGGGGAACATTACGGTGCGGAGCTTACCCATCAGGCGGGCCGTGCTAATACATATACTCTGAACAAAGAATTGCAACTACCGGCGGAGATCGTGGAAGGTTTTACCTTACTCAATGACAGTACTTTCTTCAATTTGACCAATACGGGCTGGATAGAAGGGGATAAATGGGAGCCCTCCGGTGCCGCCAATCAGTGGATCATCCATGAATTCTCTAACAATCCCCAGCCTCACGTGCACATTACCCCCGAGCATACCCTGATGCACTCACACGATTACCATATTCTGGACAAGCCCAGGAAGGTGCGTCGTTTTTCGGTGCGGTGTATCAAGGATGTAGAATGAAAAAAGCCCGAGGGCCATTCCTCGGGCTTCACAAGTTGTATTCTTAGTTCCTGTTTTAGGTTGTTGTAACGAGCGAAAATAAAACTAGCTAGTGTTCACATTTAGTTTACTGGGAATAAGAGCGCAAGCAGTACGAACATCGCGTGCCTGCACGCATCATAGTACCCGAAACCGGGCTAGGGAAAGAAAAGGTTGGTAGTTACGAGCTACAAACTTGCTAGGCACCATGGCGCCAATCATCGTTATAGGTAGAAAAAAGAGGAAGCTTGGTACTTTCCTCCAGTACACACGGAACCACCTGTGGGCCTGATGATAAGGCCTTTCGGATGATCCCAAGGGAATCCAAGGTTGCATAGGTAAAGTTAAATGGTGGAGTACAGTCTTACCATGCAGTGTGTCTAGAGTGTGAGGGGTTTACTTCTCGTTAACGCCACCAAAGACGGCATAGTATACCTGCTTTCTATTTTTTCGATTTCTTTTCCTCCCTTAGTACGGCGGGGTCATCGACCTTCTCGCCCGTCAGGCTCGTGCGAATTTGAGTTTATAGTTGAACCCCATTTTCAATATACCCCTATGCACTCCAGCGTATTCTCCACGTACCTGTGTGCCTATTTCTTGTGACTCCATATAGAATGGAACCTTGCTCTCGAACTTCCCCCGATAACTCCACTCGCTAGTTGCAATTCCCCATCCCCCCTTAGTATTTTGTCGGCTGTGAAATTTTCTCCTACACTTCTTCTTCGCTATTGTCTTGCTATTGGTCTTCTGTCCCAGGTGGTTATTCCGGCCCAGGCCCAGGTAGAACTCATCGTCAACCAAATCCCTGAGAATACTCCGGCTGCGGATACTATCTTCATTGTAGGTAGTTTTAATCAGTGGAATCCCAGTGACCATCGGCATTATCTTTCGCCACGCAAAGACGGCACGCTTGGGCTGGTATTCGAGGTAGAGGAGAATTATTTCGAGTTCAAATTTCACCGAGGCGACTGGAACTCCGTAGAGGGCAGCGAGCTGGGCGAACCTATGGCCAATCGGCCCTTCATCCGTGAGGGGGCTGGACTGACAAGCCAAACCCTACAGATTAAATCCTGGGAAGACCAGGAACGATACAAAATCACGGTGCAGGCTCTGCCAGGGCCCACCCCCCACGATGCCGCCATTTACGTTACGGGCGACTTCAATAATTGGAACCCCGCTGCGCCCAATTATCAGCTGACACCTAACCCTGACGGTACTTACTCCATTACCATCAACCCTACCTCCGATACTATTCGGTATCTCTTCACGCGGGGTAACTGGGAGTCCGTAGAAACTTCCGCTAGTGGCCGTACACTGCCGCACCACATGGCCAACCCAGGTCTATTTCCAGACCGTACCGTTTACCACACGGTTGAGGGCTGGAAGGATCTCAACCATACCCCAGTAGACCCTTTCACCTTGCTGCTCGCCGTGGCTGCTGCCTTGGGGGTGCTCCTGCTGCTGCTCATTAACACCGAGCCTACCGGACGGTTCAAAGCCAATACCTTCTTTGCGCCTTTGCTCATTGTATTCACCCTGTGCCTTTTTTCTAAGCTGTTCTTGCGTATTTGGGATCTTTTTGATGTATTCCCCAACCTTACCCTCATCCAGGACTTTTTCGTCTTCCTCATCGCGCCCATCCTGCTCATCTACCTGCGAAAGCTCATAAGCCCGGCCTACCGCATCGGGCTGCGTGGCGTCCTCTTCTTTGGCCCCGTTATACTACAGTTTATCTTCTATATTCCTTTCCTGGCCCTTACGCCCGACGAGCTCACCTCTCGGCTCGTCAACGGTAGTATGGACACCTTTTACATGGGCTTGGCCATTATCGCCCTCGTGCACAACGGCATTTATGCCTACCACATCATCCGGCTTGTCAGTCGTGATGCTCCCAAGCTCAACGATACCCAGAGCGAAGATGATTACCTCAGTGTAGTTAGCTACACCAATGCCCTGGTGTTTCTTTTCGTTACCATCCAGCTGATTGGCTTCGCTACCGTAATGGTGGAGCTGTTTGGCGTCTTTACACCGCAAGATACCCGAGGCATCACTCGCATCGGGGTGGATATGATCTGGGTCGTTTTTGCCGGATATCCCTTCCTCATCTCTTACTTCGTAGTAGGGCATCCGCAGTTATTCCGGCCCGTTTGGTCTGGTGATGTCATTACCCCCGAGCAGGAGCCTGCTAGCAAACCCGTACCTCCAGCTCTCAAGCAGAGCCTTATCGATCTTATGCGTACTAATAAGCCCTATCTCAACCCCAAGCTTACCCTTTCTGAGCTTGCTCAGCTGCTCCATACCAACTCCCATGAGCTGTCCCATGCCATCAACGAAGGTTTCCAGGTCAACTTCTTTGACTTCGTGAATAGCTACCGCATCGAGGCCTTCAAGGCCAAACTGAAGGACCCTACGTTCAAGAACCACACCGTGCTTGCCATGGCCCTAGAGTCCGGTTTCAGTTCCAAAACCACCTTCAACCGGGCCTTTAAAAAAGCCACCGGCACCACTCCGCGAGACTATCAGGCGGAGCTGG
>DMST01000030.1:6316-11434 GCA_003454975.1 Cytophagales bacterium
GGAGCTGGAAGGGTAAATACAGTCTTGAGTGAGAGTTTTGGTTTGTAAGAGGCTCTTTATCTTACTATTCAAGGTAGAATTTTTTCTGACGGGTGTCGTTCGGGTTAGCCTTGCTTAGGAATAGTTCTTCAGTTTCGTCTTTTGCTAAGGCTTTAATGACTCCCGAAGGGGCGGGGGCGAATACCGAAGAATCCTTGTCAAAATAGACATTTAGTGGTGCTAAATTCTAAGTCAAATGGTTGCGTGAGAGAAGTAGCGAATACCTAATACTACAGTTCCAGGTTAGGTTGCTGTTGGTGAATCTTAATGGATAGCCATCTTTATTTTATCATATTTTAACTGGAGTGTGGGTGGCGGAAAATAAATCTGCTCACTCTGTACTAGAAAGTACGAGTATACCCTCTGAAATGGTCTTGTGGGGTGGTTTTTAGAAAGTGCCACATTATTTCAAGGTTCCAAAACTGCCCTTTTCCAGTTAAAAATAAATGCATTGGATGTGTATAGGAAAAGTGGGTTAACTGATTTATAGCCAGTAATTTATGAAAAGGTACCATGTGCCATCCGATGAATTGACCCTTCTCTCGCGAAAGAAATTCGTTTCACCTGATGTATTGCCACGCTTTCTAAAGGTGGTGGTGCTACATTAGAGTCATCATTTAAGGCAAACAAATGATTTGAGTGCTAAATGATCAACTACACTTCTATAGCACTATTATAATTTTCCTACACTTCTATTAGCAGTATCCTTATCACGACCAAGAGAAAAGGCTCCCCCGGGAGCCTTTTCTTTTTTAGCGAATCCACACCCTACGAGTGACGGAAATCCCGTCTCCCTCCAGTCGCAAAAAGTACCATCCTCGAGGCCAGTCAACTACGGATCGGGTGTCGCCAGCATGTGCCGGATGATAGGCCATTACCTCTGCTCCGTGTACATTGAGCCAAGTCACTTTTTCTACCCGCCTACTTCCGGCCCACTCCCAAGTGATTTCGCCTTCGGCAGGGTTGGGGTATACTCGTAGGAGCTGTTGCTGTACGGAAGGCAGATGGGTAACGGCGGCGGGCAATACCGTAACGGAAAGTGTTACGGCGGTGCTGTCTTCACCGTCTGAGAGGTATACCGTAAGTTGATTTTCTCCTTCTGCCTCTGGTCCGTACGATACCGATTGATTAGATACCGTATAACCTTCTCCTTCAGGAATCACCAGCGTAAAATCGTCTGGGTACACGTTGTCTACATCTGTGGCAGAGAAGTCATCTAGAGAGAAGGTGTAGGCAATTTCGGATTCCAAGGCCAAGGGCTCGCCCAGATACTGGCCGTTGGTAGGAGGATCATTCACAGGTTCGAATAAGATAGATAGCTTTTCAATTCGGCTAACATCCTCGCCATCCGAAAGAAAGGCCCTCACGGCCAATTCGCCCGAGAATTCTGCCGGAGGTGTCACCTTGGTGCCTTCAAAGGTGTAGTTTACACCTTCTAGCAGTGTAAGCGTGTATATCGTGTTTTCATCACCGTCTACATCGCTGATGTCTAGTTGATCGAGCGTGATTTCATAGGGCACATCCTCCAGGCCGTTCGCAAGAGAGTGGTCAGGGTTGATGGTAGGGGGTACGTTGTACGTAAAGGTGTCATCCGTCGCCAGTACCATTCCGCCGTAAGCTGGCAGGGTACAGCTATACCCTGATCCCGTATAGTTGAGGTCGTACAGTACCTCATGGTTGGTAGTGTATACTAAGGAAAGATCATCCTGTGGGTAGAGGAAGCTGTAGGTGAGCTCCTCGGCCGAATTGTTAAATACGGTGTAAACAGCATTGCCAGTGCCGTCCGTGCGGGCTACTACTAGTCCCTGGCCCGCAGCGGAGGGTATGGAGACTTCCCCACGCCGTAGCACGGTATAGTGATTTCTTAGGCCATTGAGCTGTTTGTAGAACGCATACAAATCGGATTCAAAGTTTTTGTCATCTGAGGGCCTGCTTTTTCCGAATGGATGGCTGGTCTGCGGTTCAAAGTACAGATCTGACCAGTTCATCGGCTGGCGGTCGTCGGGGTCGTTGGCTCCCCACATCCCCGATTCGGTGCCGTAGAAGTACATAGGAGCCCCCTCCCAAACGGTTTGGAACAGTGCTACTAGCTCTTGTCTATTCTGTTCCGTATGGGTGGGTTTGCGCACATCGTAGTTTTCGTTGCCCCAGGGGTTATTGGTGATGCCTGAGTTATTCACCAGCATAGAGGCTAGCCGTTCAGTATCGTGCGATTCCATTAGGTTTTGCATCACGCCTCGGTTGGGTTCGTCTATCCGGTTTTTTATTTCAAAAATCCGGCTGGTGAAGCCCGGAGCATCGGTTTCCTGGTTGATGAAAAATGCTTGTAAGGGGAAAAGGAAGGCTTGGTAGTTCATGGCCGCTGAGAAGTAGCCGTCTCGGATGTAGTCTGAGGCATCCGCAAACTCTTCCAGCACCGTGTACACCTCCGGGTTGATGGACCTAACGTGTAGGTTCCAATCCTGCCAAAAACCATCGGGCACCAGGGCTGCTGCATCTAGTCGCCAGCCGTCCACCCCGTCGCTGGGGTCACCGTCGCCGTCGGGGTCCATCCAGCGTTCCGATATTGCAAACAGGTACTCTCGCACCGGTGCTACCAGGGTGGTGCCAGAGGCATCGTTGGCAAACTCCGGTAATGACTCGAACCCGAAAAAGGAGTTGTAGGCAAACTCGTTGGTGGCGGTGTTAGGATCATCGAACGCCACGATGTCGTACCATTGGGCAAAGCGAGAATCAGCTTGGTTTTCCAGTACATCCTCAAAAGCAAAGAAGCTACGGCCGCTGTGGTTGAACACCCCATCCACAATCACGCGAATGTCTCGTGAATGTGCCTCTGCCAAAAGCTGAAGAAACAGGGAATCCGCTTTTGTCCAGGCCCAGGTGGAAGGATCCTCTTCCTCCTCCTGAATGATGGCCAGGTCACCTGCTGGATCCGGCCCAAAGTTGGGGTCTACGTGGTGGTGCGCCGCTACATCATACTTATGCAGGGAGCGACCGTACCAAATGGGGTTGAAATAGATGGCGTTGATGCCCAAGTCCGCCAGGTAGTCTAGCTGGTCTAGCACGCCTTGCAAGTCTCCACCATACCGGCGATCAAAAACCCCGTTTGCGTAGAAATTGCCCCCCTGGCTTTGCTCCCAAGGAGCTCGCTCATACCAGTCGCCGGTCCAGGGGCTTACCTCCCAGGATGTACGCACAATGCTAGGGTCTTCTAGGGTTTCGCGGGTAGGATCGTTGGTTGGGTCGCCGTTGCGAAACCGTTCGGGGAATATCTGATACCAAATAGCATCATAGGCCCAGTCGGGCACAAACTGCCCGGGATCCGGCTCTCCACAAAAGCCCCGCAGGCTTAGTATACTTCCGGTTTCTGAGTAGGTATGAAAGGTATACCGCTCCCCGTTGGTACAGATGTCTTCCACCGGCATGGAATAGTTGAAGTCCTGATTAGCAGGATTGTAGTAGAAGTACAGATTCCTGGTCTGTGAGTCTGTATCCAGACTAATAACAGAAAGCTCACTATCGCCGTGGTAGGTGCCGCTGATGACAAATTCTGCTTGATCATCCGGGCCCAGTTCCAAAGGGAACCACATGGGGTTGGTTACGCTTACAAGGGAGTTGAAATTCGGTGCTCCTGTGTTGGGTTCGTGCCTGGGGTCCGAAATCCACTCCCATTGGGTTCCCTCTTCGTTGAGGTGGTAATGGAATTTGTATTCGTAGCGCTGGCCCACTTCCAGCTGTACTTCCTTTTCCCAATACCCAAACTGGGTGTTGTAGGTCATCTCGGATATGGCCCCGGCGGCAATGGCTCCGTCACTGTTTGGTCCCCAGTTGTTGAACTCACCGGGTACAAAAACGCGAGCGTACGTTCTGTCGGGGTCCAGAAACCTGAAGGTAACCGGGATCGTCTGGCAGTAGAGGTTGGAAATACAGCTGATGCTGAAAAGGAAAGAGAGGAGGGCTGATCTTTTCATGAATTTACTGATTGCACTTGACGGCAGGTTTCCGCGGGTTTTATTCATTAAAGAAGGGCAAATTTCTGACAAAATAAGCGGAGGATTGCCGACGAAGTAAACCTCCTTCCCTCCTGTGGGGGGGTATTTATGCAAGTGGAAGCGGAGGGTGGTGTTTTTTGCCTATACTTGGTATAGAATTACATCCAATTTGGTCTGATTATTTTCGGTAATACCGATGTGCAATTGCGGTGCTAAGGCAGGTAGAGTACGGTTTGCGGGGTGGTTTATTTTATTTCAACTACTGGCTGGATGGGGTGCCTCCAATGCACAAAACCTTCCTAGAATTGATTCCTTGCAAAGTTTGCTGATGAAGAGCGCTGACGCCCATTGGGTGGGGGAGGTGCATTGGCAACTGGCCAAGGAGTTTGCCCGGTATGATTCTGCAAAAGCAGCGTATCATATAAGTTTGGCGCTACCCTATACCGAGGCCGATTCGCAGCTAGAACTTCGTTTGTTGTATTTGGTGGCTGAGATTGACCGTAGTCATCTGCAATTAGAACGAGCTCGGGCAGGTTATCAGCTATTGGTCAGGCAGGCCAAAGCGTATGGTGACTCGTTGTATTGCGCATTCGGATGGTTGGGATTTAACCGCCTTGCACAGCAAATCAGTGATTTACCCCAGGCCCGATCTTATTTAGATTCTGCGAGCTATTTAGGCGGGAAAGAATCTACGTACCAGTTTCGTGCGGAATTGTCGGAACAGTGGTGCCGATTTTATCGAAATCTGGGAGACACAGACTCGTGCCAGATGTACCGGGAACAAAACTTAAAAGAGGCGCTTCGTTGGGGAAATCCTTACTGGATATTGAGGAGCTATTCCGACATCATCAAACGGACTGCCGACCAGGGTAATTATCTAGAGGCACGTCTTTATCACGAAGAGTGCCGTGCGTTTTTGGATCAATTGCCGCAGGGGTCCTTTCAAGACATGCGGGCGATGTTTTTTTGGGCCGAGAGTGACCTGTTCATGCAAATGGGTATGCCCGACTCTGCAGTAGCCGCCATGGAAACCTATTTAGCGCTGTTTCAGACCATTAAGATTCCGTACCGGGCGGCCATTGCGCGG
>DMST01000030.1:11481-14239 GCA_003454975.1 Cytophagales bacterium
CTGCATTGCGCGGGCCAATTTCACCAACCGACTCATCCGTACCGGGCATTATGAACGGGGCGTGCTGGAAGGGGAGCAGGCCTTGGCCGAATTGATTCGTTGGCGAAGGAACAAGGCCGTGGTGTGGACTCAGTATTTACTCGGCAAAGCCTACAATCATCTAAATCAGGTGACCAAAGCCCGGGCCATATTAGAGCCTGCCTTGGAAGAAAGTAGGAGATTGCGAAACCTGCGTAATGTGGCCAATATCCTTTTGGAGTTGGGTATGATGGAGGTGGCACTAGGTGCGTATGACAAAGCGGCTACCTATTTGGAAGAGGGATTGCAGCTGTCTGAGTCCTACCAGTTTCGTGATTTGTTAGAGCCCTACACTTTAGGTCTTGCCAAAAGTCACGATGCATTAGGCAATCCTCAGCAGGCTTTGGATTATATGTGGAGACATCAGGAGCTGTATGAGGAGTCCAGAATTCAGGAGATTGAGCAACGAGAGCAAGTGAAGGCTGCCGTGTTTGATTATGAGAAACGGAACGATTCGCTGGCTCATTCTGCGGAACGGCAAGAGTTGATCTTTGAGAACCAGGTTGCTCGTCAGGCCTTAAAAAAGACCCGGTGGATCGTAGGATTTTCCGTGGTGTGTGGGGGGGTGGTCTTGCTGGGCGTAGGATACCGGCGCAAGCAGCAGTCGGCAAAAAACCTGCGCAGGCTCAGTACGGCGGTGCAGGAGAAGAACCAGGAGATTCTTACCAAATCTCAGCAGCTGGAAAAGGTGATCGAAGATAAGGACCAGTTTTTCTCCATCATTTCCCATGACCTGCGCGGGCCCATCCGGGCTTTTGCTTCGCTGGCCTTCCTGCTCAAAACACAGATTGAGCACGGCGAGACCAAGGATCTGGAAGAGCTAGTAGATATGCTGGATCTGAATGCCCGCCGGGTGATCGACCTGCTGGAAAACCTGCTCCAATGGGCACTGGAACAGCAAGGGGCTATGCCCTTTTCACCCGAAATGCTGCCTGTGGACGAAAGTGTGACTGAAGTAATCTCCATCTTCAGTTTGCAGGCAGAAAACAAACGCATCACCCTGCAAGCTGAAACCAGCCAAGAGCAGGTTTATGCAGACCGCAATTATTTGGCAACCATATTGAGAAATTTGGTGAGTAATGCCCTGAAGTACACCCAGGAGGGGGGTAGGGTGGCGGTGAGAACTTGCACCGTGGAAGATCAAATAGAAATTCAGATCCAGGACAATGGAATTGGAATAGCCCCCGAGATTCAAGACAAGCTCTTCGATACCAACAAGGATAAAGTACGTTCTGGTACCCACGGGGAGAAGGGCACAGGATTGGGCCTTAGTTTAGTGCATGATTTTGTAACCCGCAGTGGTGGTACCCTTCAGGTGGAAAGCACTTTGGGCGAGGGTACTACCTTCCAGGTTCGATTACCCAAAGGGGGAGTTTAGCACCTGCTGAATTATTTTACCTACCCTCCATTGATCCATGGAATTCTGTGGTAATAATTCCCTAGAACTTGCACTACAGAAATCTCCACTTCGGCCGCAATTACTCCTCCTCCGGCACTGTTACCTCCACGGTCACCCTAGAGCTCACCTGAAAGAAGCCCAAAGGCGCATCGTCCGGATTGGTTAGGTTGGTAAGTGTGGTCGGCGGGTTGATAGGAGGGGGGGAGAAAAGACCGCCGTCATTGTAAAGCAGCTGGATGAGGCCTACGTAGTAGTTGAACATATCCTCGTTCAGCCGGTCAATTTCCACCCGTACTGTGTCCAATGCCCGGTAGCGGTGGCCGCTGCCCAGGCCATCTAGCGCACCAATCAAATTCAGGTCGTTGAGTAGCTGGTAATCATCCCGGTCGCTGTATAGGGTATCGTTTCGCCATACCTTCATGCGGTAGAAATTCGGGGCTAGCGGGGTGATAAACTGGCCATACAAGGTCACAAAGTAGCCCTCGCGCCGAAAACTGTTCTCTTCGCGGAACTCAGCAATCACCGAGTCGATCATGGCTGGAGGCAGCAGGGTTCCGCTGCCTTCGTAGCTAGTCTCCTGATGCTGGATATTGAGCGTGTAGGTGCGGCCCAGAATGCCTACCATGTCGCTTAGGTATTCGCCGGGGCGCTCCTCAGTGAGTACGTCCTCGTTGCCTTCGTCGTCAGAAATCACCAACCGGGCACCTTCTAGGGGCACGCGGGTGCCGCCTTCATAATATGGCGTGATGGTCGAAAGCTTCACTAGGTGTGGGCCGGGGCCATCAGTAAAGGTACCTTCCACTACCAGTTGGTCTGACTGACTGGGTAGCTCCAGATCTATTTCACGCTGACAAGCGGCGAACAAAGTGGCCGATAAGCCCAAGGTGAGGAGTAGGTATTGGCTGCGCTGCATTAGAAGGTGAAGTTGTAGGTGAAGGAAGGAATGATGCTAAAAAGGAACGTTTTGATGGTTCCGGGGCGCTGTGAGGTGATTTCCCGGGGCGGACTGCCGATCCGAATGTCCTCGTTGTAGATGTCCCTAAACTCCAAGCTGAAGATGTTCTGCCGGGCATAGGCATTGTATACGCTAAAGTTCCAGCTACTTTTCCAGCGCTGCTCTTCGCGCTTCTGGGGTACATTCCAAGTGGCAGAAAGGTCTAGTCGGTGGTAAGCAGGCATGCGGTAGGCGTTGAACTTCAAGGGATCATAGTATGCCACCGTCTGGCCGTCAATCTCGTAGCTGCCCTCTGGTAAAGAAACTGCCGGGCTGGTGGCGTACAC
>DMST01000031.1:0-3524 GCA_003454975.1 Cytophagales bacterium
GTACCAGGATGAATTCCCCAGCTAGGCCTTCCAGGTACCAGCCGGGATGGTCCTCCAGGAAGTAAAGTAGCTGGTCATTGAAGAACCGACGGATGTGCGCCTCTTCAGGTCCTGAAAGGTGGTAAAGCTTTGAAAAACGAGGATACTGGGAGAAATCTATATCGGTCCGGTCGAGGAAGCTCCAAATATTTTCCAATAGATCCTCAGGCCTCATTAGAAAATCGGGCAAGTCCATTTTTGGGTCTACTATGCGGCACACGGCCTGACGGAAATGGCCGGTGGCTTCTCCTTTTCCTCCATCCATCAAGTACCTCTTTTTCTCCTCGTAGTGGTAATCGAATACCTGAATCCGGGTGTCTCCTTCTTGCTTCTCCATCACATGGGACACCGAACGCTTTTCTCCCAGCTCATACAGTTGGTAGTTGAGGTGGTCATCGAGAAAAGTCTGAGGATGTACCTTCTCCTGGTATTCCATGTCGAAGTTAGGAGCTTGTTCAGAGAGAGAGGAGGATTTGTCCCGTTGAAAGGCGATGTAGATAAGAATGAGGGCCACAGCACCTACTATAATGTAGCCGAAATAGGTAGCCATTGGAGGAATGGTTTAGTGTGAGAATGTATTCGTAGATAGCATGGCTTGAATTTAATTCCTTTTTGGCAGGGGAAATAGAGCTAAAGGGGCAATAATTATCCTTCAATAGGGAGAACTTTCCGTAGCTGAGATCGCATGCTACCTCAGCTACAGATAGGTTTCAAGGCTCAATTAGCCTTCTCTTTCATCGTGTTTTCTGAACATGAATTCTACCCTTCCTTACTCGTACCTCAACGTGGTCGCTGGCTTCTGCCGCGCCACACGGTAGGTTTGGATGCCCACAGTAAGTAGTACAAAGAGGGTAACCACCACCACGGCTACACCGATCAGGTACCAGGGGAAGTCGATACGCAGGTTGAAGTTTTGCAACCAGCCACTCAGTCCCCAGTAGTAAACTGGTAAGCCTATGAGTAGAGCGGCACCAATCAGGACCACAAATTCCCTGTAGAAGATGGCTAGAATCTGCGGAATAGAGGCGCCGAGTACCTTGCGTACGCCTACCTCTTTGGTGCGCTGCAAGGCCACAAAAGCCGCAAGTCCTAATAGTCCGAGCGAAGCAATGAAGATCGCTAGTCCAGCAAATACACTCACCACCTGGCCAAACCGCTGGTCGGCTTCGAAAAGCGCCTCAAACTGATCGTCCAGAAACTTGATTTCGTAAGGAGCATCTGGGTACAACTCATCCCAGGTACTTTTTACAAACGCCAGGCCATCCCGGTAGCTAGCCGGGTTAAACTCGATAAGCAAATAGCTGGGTTGGCCGTAAGGAAGGTAAATAGTGGGTTCCATGGCCTGCTTGAGGTTGGTGCGTTGAAAGTCCTTAACGATTCCCACAATTTCATAACCGGGGTCGCCGGTTACATCTTGCCCAAACTGCACCCGCTTACCTAAGAGCTCCTCGGTAGCCGCTAGGTTAAATTGGTTCGCAAATGCCTCGTTGACCAAAAAGCTGGTCGTGTCCTGATACTTTTGAAAGTCATACCCACGCCCCACCAGTAATTGCAAATCGAGCGCTTCTACAAACTGATCATCGATGTATTGGATGTAAGTAGTGGTGGGCAGCGGTTCTTGCCCTTGTATCCGTATGGCTGCCGTAGACGAGCTTAAGCTATTGCTCGAAGATCCGGGTAGTGACTCTACACCTCCTACCGTCTCAATACTGCTATGCTGACGCAGTATATCCCGCAAGGATTCAAACCGTTGTACATCGGCTCCGTCCTCCTCTTCATCGGCAAAGTTGGCGCGCTGTAGCCCAACCACATAGTGGGCATCGAGGCCTCGTTCCTGCTGACGCAGAAATTGCATTTGGCGGTATACCAGCAGCGAACCGGCAATAAGTACCAGCGAGGTAGCAAACTGCAGGGTGACCAACCCTTTGCGTAGCCACAGCCCTTGGCGGGAGCGGTGGTATTTGCCCTTGAGCACCACGGCTGGGGTGAACCGGCTCAGTACCAGGCTAGGATAAGCACCGGTAATACAGGTGCCCAGTAAAAAGAAGATGCCTACCTGCTGCAGAAAGTATGGGTTGGTAACTGCGTGATCAAACAGCTCGATACCCACCAATACGTGGTACATAGGCAATACTAACTCGGCCAGGCCAATGGCCAAAAGGGCTGCCACCGCATTGACGAGCAGGGCATCGATAAAGAACTGTATGACCAACTGACTCTTCACCGCCCCCACTACCTTGCGCAGGCCTACTTCTTTGGCACGGTCTACCGCCCGGGCGGTAGTCAGGTTGATATAGTTGACCCAAGCAATGATGAGAATGAACAGCGCAATGATATGAATGACCTGAATGGAACGTGCATTGCCGGGTGCTTCGGCCTCGTAAGTATAGTCAGACTGCAAGTGTATGTCTAATACCTTGATGGGTACCCAACGCTTGGTTCTTGTCTCCCCGTCCTTGAACCCCCGGTACTTATCCATCATGGTTTCAAATTTGGGCGTCAGGCTTGCGGGATTGGTACCTGGCTGCAATTGCACATATACATAATGGTTGTTCCAATCCCATCTGTTATAGTCCGTCCGGTCTACAAAAGTGGGGTCTGAAATCAGGATGTCGAATTTGAGGTGGGTATTTTGAGGGACATCCTCAATCACTCCGGAAACGGTAAGTGCCTGATTATTCATACTGAGCACTTCCATGGTTTTCCCAATAGGGTTTCCATTGCCAAAGTAGGCCCGGGCCTTGCTCTCGGTCAGCACAATTTGGTTGGGTTGGTTGAGCATATCTTCCCTGCGGCCGTACACTACTTGGTAGTCGAATATGTGTAAGAAGGTAGAGTCTGCCCATAGTACCTTCTGCTCATAGACGGGCTCACCTTGCAGGCGGAACGAAATATCATCCAGGAAGGAGGCTACTCCGGCCCGGCTTACCTCAGGGATTTCATTCTCCATGGCTCGGGCGGCGGGGTGGTACATCATGGCATCTTTCACCTCCCCGCCATCGGCGAGCGCATGCACATTAATCCGGTAGGTATCCTCGGAGTTGGAAAATTGAGTGTCGTAGCTGCGTTCAAACCGGATGTAAGCCTGCATAAGCAGGAAAGCAGCCAGCCCTAAGGCTAGCCCCACGACATTAATGCCGGTGAAGAGCCGGTGTTTGGCGAAGTACCGGCCGCTCACTTTTAGATAGTTGCGAAACATAGAGTGTGAGAGTATTGAGTTTTGACCAAATTCTTTCATGAGTGAGGGGCGAAAAAGCCCCAATACCTGGAAGAAGTACCGCCAAGGCGCCCAGTTCGGGCGGTGTTGTTGCGTGCGGTGGTACAACTCCTCAAGGTCTCCGGCTATATCCGGATAGTAGTCAGGATGGCAATACCAGGCTAAAAATCGATCGGTGAGTTTCTTAATCATGTAAACTTGAGATCAAGGGCCACCTTGGGTATGGCATTCCAGAGTTCATTGCGTACATCGTGGGCGTGGCTCAGTA
>DMST01000031.1:3563-4325 GCA_003454975.1 Cytophagales bacterium
CCGCCGTAATGGTAAAGTAGCGCTTTGGCTTGCCACCACGAATGGGGTCTGCCTCGCCCACCCGAGAGCGGAGATAGCCCTTCTTTTCCAGGCGGCGAAGGGCCGACTGCAAGGCCCCGACGCTCACCTTACGGTCCAGTCGGTTCTCCATCTCGTCTTTCACGGCCACTCCGTAGGCTTCGTCGAACAGCACACCCACATTGAGGAGTACTACCTCTTCAAATTCGCCCAAAGGATGTTTTTTCATATCAATGTCCTAATTGTAGTATTGCTAATCAAATAAAAAAATGCAGTGTCCTAACGGTAATATTGCTGCGAGAAAAAAGTCCCGGGTTCTCGCGTGTAATTGAATAGCTGCATCATTGAACCCTTTTTAGGATTAATCCTGTAGCGGTGTTTTCTGCCCATACACCGGATGGATTGGCTTTGGTGTTGCCTGTAGTTCCCCACACTGCAGGGTATATTCCGAGGGCAGAATTCCCGTTGGTTGGCAAGTCTTTACCAAATGAAAGATTCAGAGAAAGGCGTCTTACCCGACGCCCTTCCTATTCTGCCAAATATCTTACTTACTCATACCGCAGGGTAGTAGCAGGTTTCTGACTTGCCACCCGGTAGGTCTGGATGCCTACTGTCAGCAGCACAAAGAGGGTAACTACTACTAGTGCTACGACGATCAGGTACCAAGGAAAGTCGATGCGTACATTGAAGTTTTGTAGCCAACTATTGAGGCCCCAATAGTAGGCTGGCAGGCCTATGAGCAGG
>DMST01000490.1:0-1928 GCA_003454975.1 Cytophagales bacterium
TGGAATAAGTATGGCTTGGACGGTGTAGGGCCAAGGCCAGGGGGGTACATTATTACTAGTACCGAAGCCACTGCCGAGCAGATAGTAAACGAGAATGATTGGGCACTAGGCTATAACATTCGGCAAGCCGATTCTGCGGTTTCCAATCCGCGATTATTTACTGGGGCCATACCTAGCTGGAATGAAAATCAATTAGGCCCCATCACCATTCCAAGTGCAGGAATGACGATTCCTTTGGATTCTGCCAATCGTATTTTGTATAAACGAACCCTGTTGCTGGAGGATAGCAATATCATCTGGACGGATACCGCCATAATTCGCAACGGACAGCCTATAGAGGAGTACACCTTTAAAGAAGACTCCTTTTGGTTGATGGCAGATAATCGGGATAATGGTTTCGACTCCAGATTATGGGGTTTTGTTCCTGAATCATTCTTGATTGGCAAAGCTATGTACATCTGGGAAGGGTTTGAGGATGAACGAAGGGGAGCATCTTTGCAATTAGATTAATTAGCCAAAATGGAATCAATACGTAAGAAGGGCTGGGTAGCCATACTACTCAGTCTTTTATTTATGGGTACCGGGTTTATGTATATTCGTAGGCCCAAGTACGCAGCGGTTTCACTCAGTATTCTAATCGCTCTCGGAATAGTGTTGAGGTTTATCGCCCTCACGCCCATCGTTTTATTTGTTGGATATGGATTTGTACTACTATACATTTTAACCATCGCAGTTTGGAGTGGACGTCTTGCTGGTAGTGGAGAATTTTCGGGGAGGTTTTGGAGTGATCGTTGGTATACTATAGTAGGATATATATTGGGAATGGGATTGCTGCTCACTCAGCTATTTTTAAGCAAGCCTTTTCCAACTCCTTTTATTGGTGCAATAAAATTTTTCAATATTCCAACCGTCAGTAATGTACCCACCCTGGTTTCCGGTGACGGAGTAGTAGCTCACCTAACTTCTTCGGTCGATCGTCATGATTTCTTGGTGTTTCAGGATCCCACAGGTATTTACTCCATGGTGTTTCGGGTAGTGGGTATGCCAGGGGATACCTTGGAAATAAAGGAGAATCGAGTGCTTGTAAATGGTAGCCCGGCAGATGTGGCCACCGAGAACCTATCTTTTCAGTATCAGGTAGCACCTACAGCGGGAAAGGTGCTGAATCCAGATTTCTGGGAGAGGAATGGTATCGACCCGATGTCTGCTTTTGCTTTTCCTGGTGGGTACATCATTCATGTGACGGAAGGTGAGGCGGGTAACCTTGGTCAAAATAGTAACTGGGTAGCCGGAATAGATAAGATGCTTCAAGAACCAGGCAGTCCCCACCAATTTGGGGATTGGCCTTGGCTTAAAGAATGGAATCCACATCATTTTGGACCGCTTTGGATCCCTAAACAAGGCGGAACTATTCCATTGGAGGATACATCATGGTTGAAGTTTGGAACTACCATTTTAGAAGAATCTCCTCAGCTACAAAAAGGTACCGCTCAAGGGCAGCAAGCAAATTTGCCAGTTCAGGAATACACCTTCAAGGAGAACTATTACTTTGTGTTGGGCGACAGCCGTGATAATGCAATGGACTCTCGTTACATTGGTCTGGTCCCTACCTCTCGCATAGTTGGTGTTTTACGGTATCGGTATTCGGCCAAGGAACTGAGCCGGGTAGGGGACCTACTCAAATAAGTTTACCTTCCGTGGCCTAAGCGCATGGTAATGTGGCCAGAAATAGTAGGCATCACTCGAAAATCCCAATTTTCATTGGTGAAATAATCACTGAGGGCGTCATTCCAATAAACAGTATCTCGCTGTCTGCGCAGGTCTAGCTGAGCCCCTAGTCCACCCATAACGTGCCACTTCCAGTCACGGCCAAAGGCAGTAAAGGTGGGTGCGGGCATTCCATATAAGAACTTGGTACCCGTAGAAAG
>DMST01000490.1:1959-28386 GCA_003454975.1 Cytophagales bacterium
CCGTAGAAAGGCCATAGCCCTCCCAAAATGCCCTAGGGAAACCCAGAGTTTCATGAGGCTGTTGCCAACGTAGAAAGGTAAACCGCAGGTGAGGTGCCCAGTCCCACCAATGCCCGGTAGGCAGATAGGTTCTGTTGCCTTGCTCTATCCATATGCCCGGAAAGGTGAACAAAGGAGGTTCCAAAGGACCAATGTATATGCTGGGAACAATGCCCGTTTGTACTCCTACCGCAAAATACTTTGCCTTTGTTTCCGAACGTACCTTCAAATATTCATACCCTGGTTTGTGTGGGGTAATGCGCGCAGAATGCCTTACATAAGGGTACTCTTGATCCTGTCCTAAGGTGAATACAGATAAAGAGAGAAAAAATAGGGTGAAGGAAAGGGTAATTCTATTCGGCATATACAAATAAAAGCCTTGAGTAGAAAATTAACCCAAGGCTCTCATAAATGTTGCTTATTTTCCTTTGAACTCAGGTGCTCTCTTTTCTACAAAGGCGTTCATACCCTCTGTTTGGTCCTCCGATGCAAACAGGAGATAGAAATTCTTGCGCTCAAAGTGCAGACCTTCATCCAGATGGGTTTCATACGAACGGTTGACGGCCTCTTTGGCTAGCTGAGAGGCAATTGGCGACATCTGGGCAATGGTAGAGGCTAGTTTTACGGCTTCTTCCAGATATACCTCCACAGGCACCACCTTGTTTACTAGCCCAAATCGTTCCGCTTCTTCGGCTGAGATGAATTTTCCGGTAAGAACCATCTCCATAGCCCGTGCTTTCCCAATGGCCCGTGTAAGCCGTTGAGTACCACCAGCACCAGGCATCACGCCAATTTTGATCTCTGGCTGGCCAAATTGGGCTGTTTCTGAAGCTACAATCATATCGCAAGTCATGGACAACTCGCATCCTCCACCCAAAGCAAATCCTGATACAGCAGCAATTAGAGGCTTTTTAGTCTTCTTGATCTGATCCCAGGTGCTAAACTGATCTACCGTTAGCATATCAATGGCTGTTTTACCAGCCATTTGTTTAATATCGGCACCCGCTGCAAAGGCACGTTCGTTTCCGGTCAATACAATGGTTCGTACCGTATCATCGGCGTCTAATGCCTTCAAAGCATCGCGTAGTTCTCCCATCAGTTGGAGATTTAAGGCGTTGAGCTCTTTCGGACGGTTGAGCCGGATCAATGCGACGTAAGGAGCATATTGGGCCTCTACGGTGATAAATTCCATGGATTTCGATTCTTGTTTTTTGGAAGGTGAAGGTAAAGATTTTGCCCTTGGTAGGCTACCCTCAAAGGATTTTCCACTGGGTGTAACGAGATGGGAAAGGGTAGATTATCGTCCATGGGAATCGTTTGCAAAAAGAGTAGTGGACAATTATTCGGAGTAGGGAACTCCTTTCTAAAGTGATTGTCCTAGCTTTGCACAAAATTTCCAGAAGGTAATACCTATGTATCCATTTCGGAATGTATTGATTGGGTTGGATCTCTCTGATTTAGATCACACCCTACTGAAATTCGCTGAACGCATTTATCACTCAGAGGTCACGGAGAACCTGTACTTTGTGAATGTGCTGAGAAATTTTGATGTGCCGGATTCTGTTCTCAAAGAGTACCCTGACATGATAGGGAATGCGATGAGGGAACGACAAGATAAAATGCGGCAGACCCTTGAGGAGGCTTTCGGCGAAGAAATTGATACCAACAAGGTACACTTGGTGGTTAAGGAGGGAGGCATCGCCAAAGCGGTCCTTAATGCCAGTGTAGAGTATGACATCGATGTTGTCATCTTGGGGCGTCGCCAGCAAGGAGAAGATAATGGCGGATTTTTAGCACAGCGAATGGCTCGTCGAGCAGCTTGCAGTTTGGCTATTATTCCAGAAGGATCTAAACCTGTCCTCAATCGGCTTTTAGTTCCTTCCGACTTTTCTGAGTTTGCTACTATGGCGTTAGAGCAAGCGGTGGATATGGCTCGCCGACGTCCTGAAGAGGTAGAAGTCATCGTTCAGAATGTGTACACCATTCCAACTGGGTACCATTATTCTGGTAAGACTCGTGATGAATTTGCGGAAGTAGTAAAGGAGAATGCTAAACGGGAGTATCAAGCCTGGATAAAAGAAATTGATGTAACTGGGGTAAACATACGGGATGTGTATAGCCTAGACCAGAACGACAATCCAGTTACGGATATTTACGATATGGCTCATGAGGTACAAGCTGATGCCATTATTTTTGGAGCTAAAGGTCGTAATTCTACTACTGCTTTCTTCATTGGGAGTATTGCTGAGCGAGTAATTCAGATTGATTCAGAGTTCCCCTTGTTGGTTGTACGACCTAAAGGAAAGAATGCAGGAATCTTGGATATCATCAAGGAAATATGATAATCTCTTCCATATAAGCACATAAAAAAAGCCGCGTTCAGCGGCTTTTTTGTTTATGAATATCTTAGAGTTTACTTCTTTAGAAATTTATAGGTTTCTCGAAACCTAGTGACCGGATCTCTCACAACAAGCAAATAATATCCAGCATCTAAATTTTGCACATCGAACCGATACCGATCTCCACCCATGGCCTCTGCCGATACATTCAATTTGTTGCCTAGAATACTGAATAGCTCTAGTTGTACGTTATTGAGATTAGAATTCTTAATGGTTACCGAGAGGAATTCTACAGCAGGATTCGGGTAGAATTCAATCTGGTTTACGCCATCAAAAGGAATATTGGATGCACCGTTGAATGAGGATTGGGCATAAGTAGCGGTTGAGCAGATGCTCAAAAGTAAAATAAAGCCGATGAAGTATCGTTTTACCATATTGGATGTTTTCCTTTTGCTACTTAATGCAAATATAGTTCCAGAGTAACAGTGCGTTCCTGATTATTTTTTCAAGATACTAAAATTTACGGATGAGTCCACAATTTGGTTGGGTATACGAACGTAAATAAAGGTTAAAATTATGTTTAGTGACCAAAGGACGCCCCTCATTGGGTGATCTTTTGATAAGCCAACCCCATCATTTCGATAATATCAGAGGCAACCAAGGAGATCTCCCCCTGCGAATGGGCAGCTATATTGCCTGCCAGACCATGTAAGTATACTCCTAGTACCGCGGCTCGTGCGGCATTGATCCCCTGGGCGAGCAATCCCAAAATGATCCCAGTCAGCACATCACCCGAACCAGCAGTGGCCATTCCGGGGTTGCCTGTTGTATTGAAAAAGACTCTTCCGTCTGGTAAACAAGTAGCCGTATGGGCTCCTTTTACCACCAGTACTACCCCATATCGCCGTGCAAAGGAACGTGCGGTATCCAGCTGACCCCAGCCTCTATTTTCAAGACCAGTTAGCCTACTTAGTTCTTTGGGGTGTGGAGTGAGAATACTATTGCGGGGGATCACCTCTAGTAATTCTCTGCATTCGCCTATGGTATTCAGTGCATCTGCATCTAACACCAAGGGGCAGTTGGCCTGTTCAAGGAGTTGATGTAGCATGGGAATGGATGTAGGATCTTGGCCCAGCCCTGGCCCAACACCAATGCCTGTATATCCCTCCAGTGAGGGTAAATCCGTTATAAATTTTTCTCCGTCGGAGGTGGTCACCATGGCTTCGGGCACCCGCGTCTGCATAGGTACATAACCGCATTTTGGTAGGTGTGCGGTGAGCAATCCGGTACCTGCTCGCATAGCAGCTGAACAAGCAAGAATTGCTGCGCCTATTTTACCATAACTGCCGCCCACGAATAGGGCCCTGCCGAAAGAACCCTTGTGGGCATGTTTATTCCTGGGAGGAATCCACCCTTTTAGTAAAGGACTCTCTACACTGAAATAGTTTGACGTCTCTCGTCGGATGAAATCAGGATGTAGGTGGATGTCTAACACCTTCCAACTTCCAACAAAGGCATCGTTTTCAGCGAAGAAAAAAGCCAACTTTGGCTGCTGAAAAGTAAAGGTATGGTCTGCACAAACAATGGGTGATTCGGGAGCTGAGGGTTGGTCTGCAAACAAGCCTGAGGCAATATCTACTGCCACTCTCCTGGTTTTGGATGCATTGATGGCAGTGATGGCTTGCGCAAATAACCCTGTGATGGGGCGTGATAATCCGCTTCCGAATAGAGCATCGATGATAACTGTCCCCTCCTTAAACTTGGGGAGTTGTGCTTCATTACGCACCATCTGAAATCCTTGTAGATCCGCTAGTCTACGTAGGTTGGTGGAGAAATCTTCAGATCCCTTTTTATTGTCCGGATTGATCACGAAGATCGAAACCGAATACCCCTCCCGTAGGAGCATTCTGGCAACCGCCAGACCATCCCCTCCATTGTTCCCTGTACCGGCTACCACATTTACCGGATGGGAGGAATCGAATAGTTGCTGAAAGGCCACGGTAAACGCGCGTGAAGCGCGTTCCATCAGGTCAATAGATGTAATGGGTTCCTGCCGGATGGTGTAGGCATCAGCCTGTCGGATTTGTTCGGCGCTTAGTATTTTCATTTTAGCGGTCTACTTCACCCAACACAAGATCAAGGGAGCCCACAATGGCAATAAGATCGGAGATAAGAACTCCGCGAGAAAGTTCAGGTAATATGGATAAATTCACGAAGCTACAGGCCCGGGCTTTGCACCGGAAGGGAATATCACTTTTTCCATCAGCCCTGAAATAGAAGCCCAATTCCCCCTTGGGATTTTCTGCTCGGGCATAAAGATCCTGAGCTTTTGGGCGAATCTTTTTGGGCACCTGGGCCCTAGGGTCAAACTCTCGGGTACGTTTATGATCGCCCAACAGCATAGTCAGGCATTGGTCAATGATCCGTAGGGACTCCCAACATTCCCGTACCCGTACGTAGGTACGGTCCCAGCAATCGCCCAACTCACCCATTTGCCCTTCCCCAATGGGGATGTCAAAGTCAATAGCTGGATATACAGAGTACCCATCTACCCGACGCAAGTCATACCGGAGACCACTTGCGCGGAGCACAGGCCCCGTAATTCCATAGTTGATAGCCACGTCCAATGGGAGTGTGCCTACCTTGGCTGTTCGCTGGATAAATATCTTGTTGACTAACAACAAGCTTTCTAACTCTTTAAGCTTGGGTCTCAGGTAAGTAGAAAACTCCTGACATCGCTCCTCAAAGCCTACCGGTAGGTCATAAAACAGCCCCCCTACCCAGAAGTAGTTGTACAACATACGGGCTCCACTCACCCATTCTAGGAGCCGCAGGATGTGTTCCCGGTCGCGCATCATCCATAAGAAAGGAGTGACGGCGCCTATGTCTACTGCATAAGTACCTATGGCCACAAAATGGGACGCCAACCGATTGAGCTCAGCCATCAACACACGGATATACTCCACTCTTTTGTCAAGGGTGCCGGTAAGCCCCAGCATTTGCTCTACTCCCAACACATAGGCCCACTCTGAGTTCATAGCGGCCAGATAGTCCATTCGATCAACAAATGGCAAGGTCTGGTTATACGGGAGTGCTTCTGCATGTTTTTCAAAACAACGATGCAAATATCCCATGTGCGGTACCACATCCCTTACAATCTCTCCATCAGTAATGATCTCCAGCCGCAATACCCCGTGGGTAGAGGGGTGCTGTGGCCCCAGGTTGACCAACATTTCTTCAGACCGTAGGTCCTCAGGTTGGTATTTGGTAGGTTCAGAGTCAGTATGGTGGGTGGGCTCGAAAGTATATTGAATCGGCGAACTCATAACTTAATAGGCTACTTTGATCCCGTGGTAATACTCTTGCTCTTGGTAGTCCTTTCGTAGTGGGTATCCCTCCCAATCCTGTGGCAATAGAATGCGGCGTAGGTCGGGGTGGTTGTTGAAACGAATACCTACCAGATCGAAAGCCTCCCGTTCATGCCAATTGGCTGTTTTCCAAATATGGGCCACTGAGTCTACCTCTGGCATCAATTCCTCTGTGCCCATTTCTAAGGGCACGTGAATGGCAACCTGATGACCGAAGGGAATAGAATTTAGGTGGTAGACTACTTCAAATGCGCTAGGTTTATCTAAATCTAGCGCGGTAATGCACGCAAGCTGGTCAAAATATAGCTCCGCATCCTGGTATAGAAATTCCATAGTGGTCCCTAATTGGTGAGCTGGAATAATTATCCCTACGGGAGTATTCTGCTCGATGAGCTCAAGCGGCGCTTCAGGCTTTAAAACCTCTTCCAACTTTTGAACAATAGTCTGCGGTTCCAATGGAGCATTCATACCGCTAAAGCTAAGAGAACCACCCAGAAATGAAAAGTGGCATGCCATGATAAAAAAAGCACCCTGTGATGTGGGTGCTTTTCAAGGTTTGGGTGAAGAAATTAACCTACTTAATGTTGAATGTCCAGACCGGGCGGCGGGCATGATTTACCACATCCTCTGCAATACTCCCGCTTAGCAGATGTAGGAAGCCCGTACGGCCATGTGTAGCCATAGCAATCAGATCTACGTTATTGGCCTCGGCGAAATGAATAATTCCGTCTTCTTCAATGGCGTCACTGTAGCTATGCTCCGCAATACCCTCTATCCCTAGCTTTTTCACAAAGTTGGCCATCTGATTTTTCGTTATTCGGTCAGACTGGAAATTGTTTGGGGTGTTGATTCTCACTACATGCAGCGATGCACTTGTAGCATCCACCAGATCCTTCAACGCCTTCGCAATTTTCAAGTCGTCTTCATGCAGGCTAGTAGCCAGGGCGATGGACTTAATATTATTGATGTCGATGTTAGATTTAAGCGTAAGGACCGGAGCTTTGCTTAAGCGTACTACACGCTCGGTGTTACTTCCTACCAAGAACTCTTCCAACCCCGTGGCGCCTTTGGTGCCCATTACTACCAAATCAACCCCCTCTTCCTTGGTCATTTCCTGGATTTGGGAGAAGGGATTGCCAACGGTTACCAAATAGTGTAGGTCACACCCTTCAAATTGGTCTTCATTGACCAACTCTTCCATCTTTTCCTGGGCTTGCTTCACCATGGATAACACAAAAACATTATCACTAGGGTCCGTACTGGGAGCACCCGGGCCCGTGGTGGAGAAAGAAGGGCCACCCGGCACTTCTACTACATTCAGCAAAGTGACCTTAGCGCCGGCATTTTTGCCTAGCTGGGTAGCTACTTGGGTAGCCACCATGGCTTGCTCCGAAAAATCGGTGGGTACGAGTATTTTTTTCATGGGACAATCGGTTTCTATTCGGTGATGGGATAAAGTACCGAAAAAGGGCCCCTATTGGTGTATGACCTAGGTCAGGTTTTCAAGGCATATTCGTCAGGTCATTAGTTTTTTGGCAATGGAGGAAAAATGGTTTACAAAAAATCCCCTTGCTGTCTTTCAGTAAGGGGATGTTCTTATAAGATTGGCACCCTATTTAGTGGTTGTGACCATCTCCATCAATATGTCCTTCCTCCAGGGCATCTAACCGATCATTCACCTTCTCCATTATGGCTTCTACCTCTTCTTCGGTATAGTTGTCCGCAAAGCCTTCGCAGTTTAAAACCAGATTGATTTCAGCATCCTCAACCCCAAACTCCATGGCTTTCTCCCAGGCTTCACAAGCCTCAAGGTTTTGCCTATTCTCCATATGGGTCATGCCAAGCCATTGGAAAGTAGATCCTTGATCATCACCTTCTAAATTGATTGCCTCGTTAAAAGCTGCAATGGCCGAATCACGCCAGTTCTTTTTCATCTCGGGAGTAAATCCTACCCGTTTCTCTCCCAGAAACATAGTGTCTTGATTAGCCAGATTGCGGTACGTTCTTCCTAAAAGATAATGCGTAAATCCATTCTCCGGCTGTAGTTTGATGGCAGTTTTCAAGTCCTGCGAAGCTTCAAAATACCCAGTAATGTTATTCACCATTACCGCTCGTTTGATATACAGGTCTGGAATGTTGGGTTGCAATTCAATGGCTTTCGCATAATAAACGGAGGCCATCAGAAAATCACGCGGCTCGTTAGATACAGTGCCGATGGCATTCCTTGCATCGGCTGAATTGTAAAAATATTTATAGTTCGTAGAATCCCTTTCCAAGGCTTTTTGATAGCAGGAGTCAGCACGATTGGGCTCATTGCGTTGCATGAAACTAAACCCCAACATATTATAACCGTCTGGATTGCCAGGATAGTTTTCGATTAGCTCTTTGGCGGCTACCTCTGCTTGCGCCCAATCTTTATTATCTAGCGCTGATCTGGTGTTTTGTAGAAGTAAGTCTTCTTCTGGTTTGGGCGAACAACCCCATATTCCGGCCATGATGGCCAACGTCCACAGATAGTTTTTCATAGGTATTTCGTTCTTTCAGAATCGAAAAATACAAGAAAAACCAACCGGATGTTAACCATTCTTGGTGAATGGGGAACCAATATTTATTGGTCGAACCAAGAACGGCGGCGGCTCAGTTTCAAATCCTGTAGCAAGGATGCCTTAACCCGCAGGTCTACCGAATAGCTCTGGAATCTACCAAAGGGAGTCCAGTCAAAATCCATAACCCAACAGTGAAGATTCCGGGAGATTCCAAAAGATGTCTGGTCAATAATCTTGCGGTTCTCGATGTCATATCCGGAGTTGAAAGTTACTTTCCAGGAATCTGACAAACTGAGATCTCCGCTAAACCGCAGCGTTTGAACGATCCTAGGTTCTTGGAAACCCTGTTTGGTATAATTCACATTATAGTTCAGTCGTACTCTCCAGGGAATAGTCCAGTCCACATAGTAATCTGGATTGTTGAGAATGTCTTGGATCTCCTCCTCTAAATACGCATTCTCACTATCACCTAAGTCTGAGCTAATCGATTCTCTCGACCGTTTTTTATCCGGGCGGAAATCAGTGCCCACGGTTACCCGTACACTTTGAAGCTGACCTAATCCACCCCCTTGGTTCCAGGCAAAACGATTGAGCTGTGTTTGCTCTACTACCAAGGCACCGCTGGTATTAAAGTAACTGGTATCCAACTGCCAGATATAGGGGTTGATGACTCCCTGAACGTTAATATTTACTTTGTTATTGAATAGTTTGGTCCGCGTACTTAATCGGATAGGAGAAAGCCGCATGGAATCGGCCAGAATGTTGTAAGAGGTGGCTAGCTGTAGGTTTTCCAATAGCGGAATCTTCTTGGTAGCATTCTCTCGCGTAGAGTCCTGCTTATCAAGCACCTTCATCTCTATATTATTATTCAGAGAGAAGCTGATGACACCATTTTGTCCAGAACCTGGGCTACCGAACACGAAGCCCTGATATTTGCTCCGTATGGCTGGGTTAGCTTGGTCTGGCAGGTCGATTTCTTGATATATACCAAACTGCTCATCCGCAAAATTGGGGCGGTAATTTAAGCTAACCGTAGGGATGAGTACGTGCCTTACAGCTTGTACACCCGTCCAGTCCCGCACTTTGCCTTTGGTTTGGAAGGTTCCGTACAAGCGTGTGGTGAATCCTGCGCTAGCAGAGTATTCTAGAGCACGAGAGAAACCATTCATAGTATCCGCTACCAGAGCTGCTTCTGCCGTATCATACCGCCAGTTTAGCTCACGTAGGTACCAGTATTCATTTAGGTTGATACTGGGCGATACCGTAATGTATTTGAATAGATTAAACGATGTAGAAATGGGCACCGAATGTCGGCCACCATTGTTACTATTTCTAATAATAATCGGAATCGATTCGCTGCTAAAATCAGCAATGCTGTCGCTACCATCTTCAGCTTCGAACGGCAATACGTTCGTCAGGCGGTTAGTAGCATTGAAACGCCACGATAAGTTGATCTTTTCATACCACGACTTTCCGCTGCTTCCAGCCTTCTTGAACGGATAAATCCGGTTCATCCCTAAGGCAACCTCTGGCAGTAAGATATCTGCCTTCCGAGTGGTCACATTCTGGTTCATCCGGAAATTCGTGGAGAAGTTGAATCGGTTTTCAAAGAAGGTGGTAGAATAACTTACACTAGAGTTGAACTCCTGGCGGAGGGTATTGCCCAGGTTTTGGGAGGGGTTAATTTGGTTAAACCCGGAAGTACCAGCACTTACATTGGCTGACAGCCGATGGCGGCCCGTGGTTTAGGGGGTGTGTGACCAACGTACCCATATATCTTGGTTACGAACGGTGTCTTCTACTTCAAAACCAAGCCGCTGGTTGGAGTACTGCACACTCAGGTTGCCTTGATATCGATACCGACTTAGGTAACGACTTTCCAAGGTGAGCGCATAGCTACCCTTGCTATAAATATCTCCTGTAAGTCTGGCATCTAGGTATTCGCTGATGGCCCAATAGTAGCCACCGCCGCGCAAGAAAAAGCCCCGACGGTTCTCTTCGCCGTATTTGGGGATGATCACTCCGCTTCCCGCTTCGTTTTCCTTCTGGACCGGGAACATGCCAAATAAGAAGCCCAGCGGAGTGGGAATATTGGCTACCTCCAAGTGAAAGGGACCTGAGATAAACTTATCACCCGGGATCATCATAATCTTGTTGGCCTCAATGTGGAAGTGAGGCTCTTTAAGATTACAAGTGGTATAGGCCACGTTGCCCATGGCTGCATTACCATTGGCCAACCGTTTTACTCTGTCTGCCTGCACATATCCTTCCCCCTGCTCCGTTACTACTCCAGAAATGAGTGCTTTACGGGAAATGAAATTATAGCGTATACTGTCTGTCTCGAATGATTCCTGCCCGTCTACAAACAACGGTTTTCCCCGCACCCGTCCTGTACTGTCAGGTACTCCATAGGCGGTGAGTAGGTTGTCTCCCCAGTTGTATTCTATATAAGCTGCATCCAGGTTGATGGTGCCATAGTCTATTTTTGCATCCCCGTACAAGAAGATTATCTGGTTGATCACATCGAAGTCGATGGAGTCATTGGCCTGGTAATTGATTGTGGTAGAAATATCGGACTTTGGGGTATTAGGATCGAGCGAACCGGAGAAGTTCGCGGTGTCCGCTTCTACGTCAGTAGTATCTACCAGGGCTAATGTATCCGAAAGGGGTACAGCTAGTGAGTCAGGAATGACCTCTTGAGCCTTTGCAGTGAGTGTTGATAATGTAAGAATGAATAGGATGAATCCGTACCTCAATTGACCCACGCGTTGTTTCCCTTTTACTGAAAATTTCACAATTTTGCGCAAAGTTATTCCAAACCCCCCAAACAAACGAAGCCTGGTGAAAAATTCTATTTTCTTGGTGATAATTGCTTCGTTATTCCTCTCTTCTTCTTCCAAAACCGGTAATGTTTGGCAATACCGGGTTCGTAAGGTAGTAATAGATGCCGGGCATGGTGGTAAAGATCCAGGTACACACGGGGCGGTAGCCAAAGAAAAGGATATTGCCTTGGCCATTGCTTTGAAATTGGGCGGTCTCATAGAAGAGAACTTGGATGATGTTGAGGTCATTTATACTCGAGATGATGATACGTTCATTGAGCTTGATGAACGTGCTAACATCGCGAACAAGAATGGTGCCGACCTCTTCATTTCCATACATGCAAATTACATCCCTGCTCCAAAAACTCATGGAACTGAAACCTTTGTGATGGGTTTGCATAAGGAAGAGGATAATTTGGAGGCAGCTTTGCGTGAAAATTCAGTAATCTTGCTCGAGGATGATTATCAGGAGAATTATGCCGATTTCGATGGGCAATCGCCTGAATCCTATATCCTGTTCAGTTTGTACCAAAATGCCTATTTGGAAAATAGCCTTCTGCTAGCCAATAAGATTGAAAAACAGATGAAGGACAGGGTGAAGCGCAGAAGTAGAGGAGTGAAACAAGCAGGCTTTATAGTGTTATATAAGTCTACGATGCCCAGTGTACTCGTAGAAACTGGTTTTCTCAGCAACCCGGAAGAGGAACGTTACCTCAACGATGATCTGGGACAAACGTATATTGCTTCGGGCATCTTCCGTGCAGTACGTGAGTACAAAGCGGATGTAGAGTCCACCAACTAAAATTTGAACATCTCTGGTGAAATTTTCTAAAGAACTACGCGTAGGTATATTTGCCATCATTGCCATCGCTGTCTTTTACGTGGGATTCAACTATCTCAAAGGCAAAAATTTTCTAACCAACCAAACCGTCTATTACGCCATCTTTGACGATGCTAAGGGGCTGATTCCTTCCAATCCGGTAGTTGTCAATGGTGTGCCCGTAGGACAGGTACTCACAGTAGATTTAGATCCCACCAATGGCAACAAAGTACTGGTAGGCTTAGAAGTACGGACAGATCTGCCGCTGCCCATTGGCTCAGAAGCCTTACTCTCCTCAGAAATTTTAAGTTCCACGGCCATCGTGTTGGACATCAAGACAGGGTCTGAAAACCACCAGATTGGAGATACCTTGGCTAGTGGGGTCAATTTGGGACTTACTGATCAGATCACGACCACACTCACGCCGGTAGTTGACGAGTTGGACAGTACTATTAAGCAAGTAAATAACTTCCTGAATAACCTGAACAACCAAAGGATTGATAGCATCTTCTCTGAGATACTAGCTACCGGACAAAATTTGAACGTGGCTACGGCTATTTTGCAGATGCGTCTGGCGGAATCCATGGATGGGATTAATACCACTCTGGCGAACCTGAACGATGCGCAAACCGGGTTGCGTCCCATTCTGGCGAAGCTAAATGCCGCCGCGGACACCATTAGTTCGTTAGAGCTACAGCAGACCATAGATGATCTGGATGAGGCGGTCATTTCCTTGACTGGAGTGATAGATAGTGCTCAGTACGGTAGCGGTACGTTGGCCATGCTGATCAGCGACAGCACCCTGTACACCAATATCAATACCCTATCTGTTTCTCTGGATAGCTTGGTGAATGACGTGAATGACGATCCGAGGAAATATTTGTGGCCTTTGGGAAGAAAAAAATAGCTTTCTAACCATTAAAAAGGATTTAAAGGACAGCTTCCTCCTCGCCGGGGGAAGCTGTTTTTGGTTATACTTGCAAACGTTTTCAGTACACCTAAAAAGACCTACTCCGAGCAATGGATCTTGAATTCAACAAGAACGAAGACGAATACCGACTACTATTGTCTGAGCTGCGCCGAAAACTGCACACTGTGCACCAGGGCGGAGGGCAAAAAAAGATAGATAAAGAGCACGGTCGTGGTAAGCTAACCGCCCGCGAGCGTATTGAATATCTTATAGATAACAACACTGAGTTTTTGGAAGTTGGTGCTTTTGCCGCCGATGGGATGTACCAGGATGTGGGTGGATGTCCTAGTGCTGGTGTGGTAACCGGTATTGGTTATGTGCAAGGCCGCCAGTGTATGATTGTTGCCAACGATGCTACCGTGAAGGCTGGCGCATGGTTCCCTATGACCGCTAAGAAGAACATGCGGGCACAGGAGATTGCTATAGAGAACCGCTTGCCGGTAATCTATCTGGTGGATAGCGCTGGAGTATTTTTGCCCATGCAAGACGAGATTTTCCCGGACAAAGAACACTTTGGACGTCAGTTTCGCAACAACGCCATCATGAGCAGCTTGGGCATTGTGCAGGTAGCCGTGATTATGGGTAGCTGTGTTGCCGGTGGGGCCTACCTGCCTATAATGAGCGATGAAGCGCTAATTGTAGATAAAACAGGAAGCGTATTCCTGGCAGGGTCTTACTTAGTAAAGTCGGCCATTGGTGAAGATATTGACAACGAGACCCTGGGCGGGGCAACTACCCATTGCGAAATCTCGGGTGTGACTGATAATAAGTTTGAGAACGATCAAGCTGCTCTGGACTACGTGAAGGGCATATTCAATAAAATCGGTGATTATGACAAGGCTGGCTTTGACCGGGCCGAACCGGCGCTGCCTTCTCTAGACCCGAATGAGATTTACGGCTTGATGCCCACTGACCGGGTGAAGCCTTATGATATGCGCGACATCATCAAGCGGATGGTAGACAAATCCGAATTTGATGAGTATAAGGCAGATTACGGCCAGACCATTGTTTGTGGCACGGCTCGTATTGACGGTTGGGCTGTGGGTATTGTGGCCAACCAACGTACCGTGGTGAAGTCGGGTAAGAAAGAAATGCAGATGGGTGGCGTGATTTACTCCGACTCGGCAGATAAGTCCGCGCGTTTCATCATGAACTGCAACCAGCGCAAGATTCCGTTGGTGTTCTTGCAGGACGTGAGCGGCTTCATGGTGGGTAGCCGGGCCGAACACGGGGGCATTATCAAGGACGGGGCCAAGATGGTGAACGCCATGGCCAACTCGGTAGTGCCTAAGTTTACCTTCATTCTGGGCAATAGCTATGGTGCTGGTAACTACGCCATGTGCGGTAAGGCTTATGATCCGCGGTTGATCTACGCATGGCCTACCTCACAGCTGGCAGTTATGAGCGGGGCATCTGCTGCCAAAACCCTGCTGCAGATCAAAGTGTCGGCTGCCAAAGCCAAAGGGCAGGAGATGAGCGAAGAGGAAAAGGAGCAGCACCTAAAAGAGATCTCGGATACCTATAACAGTAAGCTGAGCCCCTATTACGCGGCATCGCGCCTGTGGGTAGACGGCGTTATTGATCCCTTGTATACGCGTACGGTCATCAGTATGGGCATTGAGGCAGCTAACCACGCGCCTATTGAACGTCCGTTCAATGTAGGGGTGATTCAGACCTGATAATTCCCTACGTTTGCGGGCATGGATGAGAAGGAGTTAAAAGCGCTGGTATCGTTGCTCGACGATGCAGATCAGGACGTTGTATCCATGGTAGAGGGCAAGATTAGGTCCTTGGGCGGGGAGATTATTCCGTTTTTGGAAAAGCAATGGGAGGAAAGTTTTGATCCTATTGTGCAATCTCGCATTGAGGACCTCATCCATGAGTTGCAGTTTGAGCTGCTCAAGCAGCGGCTGGAGCGCTGGCGTGAGTCGGGTGGTGAAGACCTCCTGGAAGGCATGTGGCTCGTCACTACGTACCAATACCCAGACGTAGAGCTGGACCAGCTGCGGAAGCAAATTGAGGAGATCTACCAGCAGGTATGGTTGGAGTTCAAGGACAACCTGCACCCTTTTGATCAGGTGAAGATCATCAACAGTGTGATCTTTCATAAGCTTCGCTTTGCTCCAAATACCAAGAACTTTCATTCTCCGGCCAATTCCATGATCAACGTGGTGATGGAGAACAAAAAAAGCAATCCCCTGGGCCTCTGTGTGATCTATCTGCTCATTGCGCAAAAGCTGGGCTTGCCCGTTTGGGGTGTCAACCTCCCCAACTTATTCATCCTCACCTACAAGGAGAAGGAGAACCAATTCTATATCAATGCTTTCAACCGGGGGGTTATCTTCAGCCGCGATGATATAGATAACTATCTGGACCACCTACGGCTGCCACCGAAACCGGTTTTCTACGAACCCACGGATCATATCACCATCGTGAAGCGCGTACTGCGTAACCTAATGAATGCGTTCGAAAACCTGGGAGACTATGATAAGTTGGATGAGGTAAAGCAGCTCTTTACGGTGGTGGCCGATGGGGAAATGCCCTAAATCAATTGCCGATTAACGAGGGACGAATTACGATTGTAACACCGCAGATTTTTTTTGTGGTTAAGTGTTAGGTTACCGAAGTAGGAGTCAAGTTTCACCTTCTAAAAAGTAGGGAGTTTAAACTAAGTTAAGGCTGATTTTTGCCTATTTTTTCTGGTGTGTATGGAATAATTCTCCATCGGGCATCTATCCTACATGACACTAAAAAACGTTCAACGCGAGCTCTGGATTGCCATCTTTGTTCCCGCCCTGCTACTGATTATTCGTGAATCCACCTACGCCTACGGTTGGTACCTTGCCGCTATCAATATGATCGGCTGCCTCACGCTGGGTGCCGGTACCATGGTCATCGTGCGCGATGGTATTTTCTTCGATAGCCAACGCTGGAAAGAAGTTGCTGCCGCTTTGGCTTTCTATAGCTTGGGCTTTGTACTGGAAGGCTATCATGAAAGGTGGGGCATTACCATGATTTTAGTCTCGCTGGCCATTGTGGTGTTTATTTATGGCCAGCACTTTATGAAAAAAGCCACGAAAACCGCCTTCGATTATGCTAAGTTGCTTTGGATAGTGGTAGGAGCCGTCTGCACAGTGATTGCCGTATTTCTACAAGATGGCATGTGGCCTATGGGGCCCATCACTTGGGTGATGTGGGTACTCGTAGTTTGGTACACGGTAGATCGTCTGTTTAGTCCTATCGAGGCGTGAATCAATCTAATCTCCTGAAGGAGCACCAACTTGGCTAGGTCTATCCATTACAGCAAAGGGGTAAAAAAGCTCGCTCCCAATGAAGGAAGCGAGCTTTGCATACGCTATTGATAATCTGGTACTATCGTTTATTCTTCCTCTTCCAGGCCGTACTTCTCTTTGAAGCGCTCGTAGAGGGCCTGTTGATTTCTTAGAAGTGTTTTACCCATTTTTTTGTCAAACGCCCATGGGTTGAACATTTCTCTACTGTGGTAAATCTTCATGTAAACACCCCCAAATATTGCAATTTGGTTAAAGCTCCTAGCCATATCCCCAAATATAGTGATAGGCATTTTGGCCAAAATTGGGCGCTTATGCCGCCACTGATCCTCGCACCTTTGATTCATCATCAAACGAATGTGGATCATGCGTACTCAAATTTCCCTCGTTATTTGTCTACTAGGGCTCTTGTTAGCCCCAGCACTACAGGCACAGGATTCGACTCAAAAAACCGACTCCACTCAGGTAGACTCGGTGAAATGTATTCCTTGTTATGTAGTTCAGACGGTGCCGACGGCACAGGGGACTAGTGCTAGCCAAAATGCCCCAAAAGCCGCAGCATGGCGTGATTTGCCAAGTACCGCTAAGGCACTCTTGTATCCTCAGCTGCTCATTACCTGGTTTGTTACCCTTCTTATTCTGGGATACATCGTATGGGCCATGCGCGATCCCAACTCACACTTACGGAAAGCCTTAGTAGAAACTCAAGACCCGGACAAGATAAGCAGCAGCCGACTGGCACTTTTTCTTTCCAGTCTGATCAGCATCCTGCTGGCTCTTCATTTCTCGGTGGTAGCCAGCTATGGATACCTGGGCTCTGGGAAGGTACCGGATTTCTCCTCGCTGATCAACGCGCTGCTGGCCTTGGGCATCGGCGTAGTTCCATACTCGGTGAATAAGATTGGTGAGGCCTTCAAAAACAGGAGCCCAGCCCCCAATCCTGACCTGCCTAACCCTATTGGTCAAGAAGGGGAAGCAAATGCTGAGAATTAAACAGAATACTCACAAACTCAATAAGACATGGCGAATATCAAATTTGACAGATCAAAAACTGATCAAATGGTAACAGTTACCATAACGGTAGAAGGAAGCGACTTAATCGCTAAATACATGTATGAATGCGCAGAAAAAAAATTCCCAAGCCAAACTCGTACTACCCCCTCTGGAGTAACTTTTAAACTTGGATTACCTAAGAAATTACAGGATGACGTAGACACATGGATTGTATATATCACCAACTTAAATGAGCATACCAGAACCGCTAAAGTAACCCTTACTTGGGTTCAGGGAAACAATACGCTGCATCAACGGGGTCCTATAGCAATTGAAGTCCCAGGTGATAGTAATATGCCGATCTATGGAAATGAATGGTTAGTTGGAAAATAAAAAAATCATGAAAAGAATTTTATTCATTCTTATTGTAGGTACATCTGCCACTCCAAGTTGGGCCCAAGAAAAAGCAACCCTAAGTGATATATATGTTGATTTTGCTGCTCCTGATGTTAGTGCAACAAACCTATTGGGTATATCTGATGATCAAATACTTCAACCCGGTGCTGTCCGAGAATTAGTAATAGAAACCCTTCCTAATCTAGGAAGAACAGAAGGTTGGGGTATTGCTATAGGATGGTCACCTGCATCCTCTTTTGCTTGCAAAAAGAATTTGTCCCAATATCAATCTAATCTATGGAAACAGGTCCAACTAACTGGTGGCTTCTTAAATGATTCATTAGGAGCTAAATGGGCCATTGGATTTCAAATAACTGATGACAATAAAAGCAATTATTTAAAAGGAGCAGAGGTAACAGGGTTGGTAACCTTATTAGACAAGAAGGATGACGGAATCTCATTCCCATTTTTACCTCTTATAAACAATTCCTTTAGCACATTAAATAACAAGATAGAGCAAATTGAACTTGTGAGTGTAAAAAAATTAATAACAGACACAATTACTGACGTAACATATTTAACTGTAGCCCTAGCATCATCAAGTCAACAAGATTTTTTAAAGAATATGTTGTTAGGGATTGATAGTCTTAATCTGGAAGTTGATTTAAAAGATGAAATCCTACAATTATCATTTTTATATGCGTTACAAACTGATGTCATTAAATCAGAAGGAGAAGATATAAAAAAGATAGTTCAAGAAAATCGAGAAGCAATTGAAAACAAATACTGGAACAAATTTACATGGCAAGTAGGTGGGGGGGTGCAAGGATATTTCCAAGAAAATCAATTTAACCTAATTGATACTACTCGAGTTATTGGTTACGCTTCATTTTCAGGAGGTCATGATATAAAATTTCTTAATAAACGAAATCTTCAATGGGTACTGCATGGGCAGTATGAGCACTTTCTGAACCCTAATGCCGAAACAGCAAATGGTCTACGCTATAAAGCGCTCATTGGTGGAGAAATTCAAACCAATCCTTCTGCAAACAACATTCGATTGACAGGTCAAATATCTGGAATATATGAAGATCACTTAGAATCCACTAGAAATCAACTCCTAATTCGATCTATGGGGGGAATCGAATTCGAAATTTTCGATGGCAACTGGCTAGAATGGGCAATAGGAGCTGAATGGTCAGCCAATGAACTATCGACTGGACCAAGATTAATTTCCAACGTCAAATATGTATACAATCTAATCCGAAAATAAAACCTTTATCATCATGGGAAGTCAAATAGAAATTGTAGGACACTGGATCCCACAATCAATAGACAGTAAACCAGTTAATTCCCAATCTCCAGATATTTGGGAATTATATTTATCCGTTTTTATTCCAAAAGGCCATTACTTTATATCTATTAGCGAAGACCCTAGCGACACGCGATTTAATTTTGAAACAAAATCAAATGGATTAATTGTTCGAATTCATCCGGATATTTTCTTTATTCATCATAACCAAGCTAATCTCACAGGTAGCTGGCATCCATTATTTGTGGATGAAGGAGGTTCGCCAAAACCTCTAATTATTAGAAACAGAGACATTGCTGGAAAAGGGGTTCGAAGAAAAAGTAAGGAGCAAAAGATTAGATTTATGTGGTCGGAAGAAGGCCTATCTAGTCATCACCATTCCGAAGATTGGCATTTATTTGAGCACGGAAATGGACCTAGTTCACAACCATTTAGAGCTAGATGGACCCATCCCCCAGGTTCTAGTGAAGTCCACTACCCTGATCCACCAACATAAATTGATAAATAAATGTGGAAATTTTAAGCTTACTTTATTATGAATGCAACCGTCAAAGTAATCCCACTTTGTGATCTGTTACCGACAAATAACACCCCCAATCGATATACTCCAGAAGCTTGGGAGGTTAACTTCTTTATTTCCATTACTAAATATTAAACTTTGCTAATCCATTTTTTCGCCGACTAAAAAAATATAAACTTTTTAAAGATAATGTGGAAACTATATGTGAATTTATTCCTATTTTATCCATTGTTCATGATCATTCCCAAATACGGGCACGATTTCTTCCGCTCTTTGAAGATGGAGAAGCATCCTAGCTCTAATTGCTTGGAATTCCAAATAAAAGAAGATTATTCACGCCCTACTTGAAATAAAATTTCGGTTTAAATGGCCATCTTAGTCAGTTAATGACGAGACTCTGGTGATTCGATTGTGAAGTCTTGAAGCATGCTCAGGAGAATTTCATTATCCTGGCATTCCACATTAAGTTAAATAAATAATAGAATTATGAGCAATCCAAGAGTATTCTTTAAATGGGTCGGGGAATATGACCCTAGAGACCCAAATTCAAAACCCGATTTTTGGGATGTAGATATATTAATTTGGGTGCCTAGCTTTCATAAGCTTACTCCAGTAAGACCTGATGATATAGCACACAGAAATGATAGAATTGAGGTTGAGTTAATCTTTGCTTCAACGATTCGTCCTTGGGGTGAGTTCACCCATTTAAAAAATGGTGGCCAACCATTTAGAATAAAAAACAAGTCCGATTATCAGGGTCCCCGAGACGGGGTACGAGGTCCTAATGATCATTTAATCCGAGTGTGGTGGCAGGACAGCCACCTTCTTGCAGAATTTCAGAACCTCGGTGCCTCAGATTACTTTGATCAAGGGCATTCGAGCGGATCCAGTGAAACCCATTATCCTGATCCTCCTTCATGACCTAATCGGCAATTTGCCTTTTTGAAATAATCTGTACTTTTTGTCATATGGCAAAAGGTGCATGGCATATCTTCGCTCTTTCGATACTTTGTGGGCCTTGTCTTGCACAAGGCTCACCTGATTCTACACAGGCCTATACGCTGCTAGATTCGCTGCGGCAACTCTATCCTGACAGCATCCAGCACCAAGCTCTCTTTCAATTTGCTGAGCAGCTATACTCATCCCATCCCCCGGCACCCTGGCAGGGAAAGCTGCTCCTTAGCCTGGGAAAAGACCTAAAAAATCAACAGAACTACCCAACTGCAGCTTTCATATTTCAAATGGCCCTTGCGCAGTATCGGCTCTTGAAGGATTCCTTAGGCATAGCTGATGTGCTACAGTTTCTGGGGCATACCTACAAAGATGCCCGCCAAGCGGATTCCACCTTCTACTACTATACGGAGGCTATCAAGTATAAAGAGAATTTAACTGGTGGACCTAGACTTGGGACGGCCTATTCTTCCATAGCGATATATTATCTTACCTTTTCTCCTGAAGAAACAGACAAAAGCTTCTCATACCTCCAAAAAGCAAAAGCGGCCTACCAGCAGGAAAATTCTGAAGCTGGGCTTACCTACATTTACTTTTTATCCGGAGGGGCCTACTATGAACAATTCAAACAAGACTCCTTACCGGGTTTACTTGACTCCGCAGAAGATCAGTATCGTAGATTGTTAAATTCCGAGAATGCCCGCCCTCCCTGGCAAGAAAGTGCCGAATACAATTTAGGCAACATTTACCGCTGGCAAGGAGACACAGCAAAAGCCCTGGCCCAATACCAAAAAATTGTCGACCGGCAAGGAGATGGGTACGAACCCGTCCCCCTTGCCAGTGCATATCTCCGGCGTGCCGAAATCTTCCTTGCACAAAACCAAGCTTATCTCGCTGAGCAGGCCCTCCGGCAAGTGATTCCCAAAACCTACCACAACCCCCAATTGGAAGTGGAGGTGACCGGATTGCTACAAGAGGCTTATTATCAACAAGCAAAATACCAACTGGCTTACCAAGTGGCGGTCCGGCATCACTTACTCAATGATTCTCTAAATGGTATAGCGGCTCGAAAGAACATTAGTGAGTTGGAAATACGCTTCGATACAGAAAGGAAGGAACAGCAACTCGTCTTAAGCGAGGCAAAAAGAACTGCAGATGCACGAAAAAGCCGCATTCAAATGCTAATCCTTTTGGGCATTCTTCTAATTAGCGTATTGACAGCAGCCCTTTTTTACTACCGCCAACGTGCTGCGAAAGCCCTAGCAATCAAAAACACCCGTCTGCATGAGCAGGAAGTAAAGCAGCTTATGCAAGCGCAAGAGCTAAAGACGATTCAGGGTGAGCTGGCTGGACAAGAAGCTGAACGAGAGCGAATTGCCCGCGATCTGCACGACCGAATCAACGGCACGCTAATGGCAGCAAAACTGCATTTGGAGAATGAAACCGGAGACCGAGAGTCAGCACGAAACCTGGTGACCCGGGCTACCGAGGAAGTCCGTGAGGTGTCACATGATTTGATGAGTGGGGTACTGAAAACCTTCGGTTTGCAAGCTGCCCTGGAAAACCTAGCCACTGATATTAGTCAGGCCCAGGCTACCCAGGTCCAGATAGCTTGGCTGGTTGGAAAGCTTAATCTTCCCGCGCACTATGCCCAGCACCTATATCGCATTGCCCAAGAGGTGGTTACCAATGCCCTCAAACACGCTCGGGCCCGGGAGATTATAATCCAAATGGGCTGGATGGAAGAACACTCACTACAATTGCTAATCGAGGATGATGGCAGGGGTTTTGATCCCACTGCTCTATCATCAGGAATTGGATTGCAGAATCTGAAAGCCCGTGTGGAAGAGATGAAGGGGACCATTCACCTGGAATCAAGCCCGGGATTAGGCACCACCGTGGAAGTGAGCATTCCTTACAATCAACCTACCAAGTCATGACCCGTGTTTTTATTACCGATGATCACACTATGGTACGCAGGGGACTTCGCACGCTGTTGGAAGAGCTGTCCGGCTTTACTTTTGTGGGGGAAGCCGGGGATGGGGCTACCCTACTAGCTCAGCTTCATCATCAGCAAGTGGATTTGCTTCTTTTGGATATTTCCATGCCCCGTTTAGATGGGTATAGTGCCTTGGTATCCATCAAGAAGGAATGGCCTGAGCTGAAGGTTTGCGTCCTTACCATGCATGAGGAGCCGTACTTTATTCGGAAGATGCTTCAGGTTGGAGCGGACGGTTATTTAATAAAAAACTGCCCTAGGGAGGAAATAGTAAAAGCTTTAGAGACACTGGCCGAGGGGAAACAGTATTACCCGGCAGAGGTTTCTCAGCTAATTATGCAAGACCTAGTTAACGGGACTCCGAAAGTGCCGCTTACCCGGCGCGAGAAGGAAGTATTGAAGCTGCTGGTGATGGAAAAAACCACCGCAGAGATTGCCGAGGATCTCAATTTAAGTACCCATACAGTGGACAGTCATCGTAAGAATATGCTCCAGAAGCTGGAATGTAAAACTACTGTGGGGCTGATTATCTATGCGTTGGAGCATGGTTTGGGCTAAGAAATAAAAAGCTCGCTCCCAAGAATGGAAGCGAGCCGTGTGTAAGCTACTGATAAAAAGAAAATCCTTTACTCTTCCTCTAGCCCATACTTCTCTTTGAAGCGCTCGTAGAGGGCTTGCTGTTTGCCGGGTAGGTTCAGCTCCATACCGTCAATGTAGGCCATTTCTACATGGCTGGTGCGCATGTCTAGTAGGTCACCGCTAGAGATCACGAGGTAGGCTCGTTTCCCTTCCTCAATGGTGCCGGCCTCGTCAGCAATGCCCAGAATCTCTGCCGTGTTGGAGGTCACTAGCGCTAGAGCAGCCTCCTTATCCATACCCATCCGGGCCGCTGTTCCGGCGTAGAAGGGCAGGTTCCGTGCGTTGGTTACCCCGCCGTAGGTAAGGCCTACCGTGATGCCCGCCCGCGTAAGGAGCCCTGGCAATTTGTAGGGCATGTACACATCTTCCTCTGCCGCAGAAGGCAAGCGGTGCACGTCGCTGAGCAGCACAGGCACCCTGTTTTCCTTCAGGAAGGGCGCTACGGTGAGGGCATCCTCGCCACCCACAATCACCATCCGTTGCACACCGGCTGCTTTGGCGGTATTCACCGCATCTACGATGGACTTGCCATAATCTACGGCGATGTAGAGGGTACGACTACCGTCGAAGAGGCCTTTCAAGGCCTCGAAGGCCAGGTTGGTTTTGGCGGTGGAGTTGGCCATGTAGGCCTTTGCCTCAGCCAGGTAATTGCTGATCTCGTCCACACGCTCCTGATAGTCATCGCTGACCGTAATAGGACCCGGCTCGGCCCACCATCCACTACGCTCAAATCGCGAAGGCCAATTCATGTGGATACCATCGCTGGCTTTCATGGTGGCGTCTTCCCAGTTCCAGCCGTCTAGCTTCATAATGGACGAGGTACCCGTGATCCGGCCACCAGAGGGACGTACCTGTGCTAGCAAAATGCCGTTGTACCGGAGGGTGGCTATGATCTCCGAGTCGGTATTGTAGGCTACCTGTGCATTTACATGCGGTGTGTAGGCACCCACTTCGTTGAAATCACGGGTGGCGCGTACGGCGTTTACCTCCGTCAGGCCCAGATTGGTCACGGGCAAAATCAAGCCTGGGTATACGTGCTTACCTTGGGCATTTACCACCTGGTAGCCACTCATATCAATTCGGGCGGTGGTGGCGTCTACAACCATGGTGATAACCCCATCCTTGAAAGCGATGGCCGAATTCTCGATTACCTCACCATTGCCCAAGTGGGCGGTGGCATTCATAATGATGATAGGCTCCGTTTGTGGAGCTGCCGGCTGGGGAACCTGGGCCCAAGCCGTGGTGAGCATTGCCAACAAGGCCAACGTGCTCGTGATGTATCTTTTCATGAGATTTGTCTTCGTTAGCATGTTCTTATTCACCATCGGTACGGATGTAGTCTTCTGACCACACATCTATAATGTCTTCGCAATCCCAAGAGCGACGCGCACCTCCCATAGGGCGGTTACTGCCTTTGCCGCCACCTTCTAGCATCTTAGCAATCAGACGGGCCCGCTCGGCGGCGATGGTGGTCTGCATTTCAGCGTCTTTCTCCGCATCAAAGTACACCACTCCGTCGATGATGGTCTTCATCGGGCGGGCGTAGATGCTCAGCGGATGTTCGTTCCACAGCACTACGTCGGCGTCCTTACCTACCTCGATGCTGCCCATGCGGTCTTCCAGGTGCAGTAGTTTGGCGGGGTTCAGAGTCACCATCTTCAGAGCCTCTACCTCATCTACGCCGCCGTATTTGATCGATTTGGCAGCCTCCTGGTTCAGGCGGCGGGCCATCTCAGCGTCGTCTGAGTTGATGGCCGTTACCACACCCGCGCCGCTCATCAGCATGGCGTTGTAGGGGATGGCTTCGCGTACCTCCATTTTGTAGGCCCACCAATCGCTGAAGGTAGAACCACCCACCCCGTGCTCGGCCATCTTATCGGCCACCTTGTAGCCTTCCAGAATGTGAGTGAAGGTATTGATGCGGAAGTCGAACCGCTCGGCTACCTTCATCAGCATGTTGATCTCGCTCTGTACATAGCTGTGGCAGGTGATAAACCGCTTTTTGTTCAGGATCTCTACCAGGGCTTCCAGCTGGAAGTCACGACGAGGGGCCGTAGCCGATTCCTTTTCACGACTGCTTAGGCCGTTGTAGGCATTCCACTCGGCCTCGTAAGCACGGGCCTCGGTGAAGGCGTTCACAAATACCTGCTCCACACCCATCCGGGTTTGCGGGAAACGGATGGTATTGTTGTCGCCCCAGTTGCTTTGCTTCACGTTTTCTCCGAGGGCACACTTGATGTAACCATCGGCTCCGGCAATCTTCATCTGCTCCGGTGTCATGCCCCAGCGCAGTTTGATCAGGGCACTCTGCCCGCCAATGGGGTTGGCCGAACCGTGAAGCAGTTGTGCGGCGGTTACGCCGCCTGCCAGCTGGCGGTAGATGTTCACGTCCTCGCTGTTCACTACATCGCCAATGCGCACCTCGGAAGTTACCGCGTGTGATCCTTCGTTTACCCCACGGCTAATGGCAATGTGGGAGTGCTCGTCGATGATGCCGGGGGTCAGGTGCATGCCCGTACCGTCTACCTCCATGGCGCCGCGCGCCCGCAAGTCCTGACCGATCTTGGCAATCTTGCCGTCCTCCAGTAGTACATCAGTATTCTCTAAAATGGGGTTGTCGTCGTCCAGTGTCCAAACCGTTGCGTTTTTGATCAGCAGGGTCTGTGCGGTGGGCATTTCCGTGTTGCCGTAGGCCACAAAGGGGTAGATCAGGTCGCCCATTTCCGGGGCGGACATCTCCTTGTCCTCTTCTTCTTCTGAGGCCTCGGCATCAGTCGCTCCGGTATAGGTAGCAGACCAATTGACCCAAGTGCCGGAGGCATCGGTTCCTTGGCCTTCCCAGTTCTGGTCCATTCGGTAGCCACTCAATCGGTAGGTATTTGCGTCATCGCCTTCGCCTACGGTCAGGGTAATGGTTACCTTTTCCTCGTCCAAAGTAGCCTTCACGTCCTTCTCGGTGCTATCGTTTACCACCAGCTTCATCTTCTGGCTGCCGGGCTCGCCTTCAATTTTGAGGGTGCCTACGGCGCTACCGTCAATGGATACCTCGAAGATGCCTGCATAATCCGTTTTCGTGATGTCGCTTATCACGTAAGGCTTGCCTTGTACCCAGTTTTGGTAAATCTTAGTACTGCCTGCGAACAGACTGCCGTCGGTCACAATGAAGTTGGCTACCATGCCGCCCTTCAGTGCTCCTACCATGCCTTCCGCACGCGCCATACGGGCAGGGATGGTGGTCATGGCCGCCAAGGCTTGCTCTTCGGTGAGGCCATATTCGATGGCCTTGCGCACCATCTTCAGATAGTCACCTTTCTTCTTTAGCCCATCTGTAGTGAAGGCGAACGTAATGCCTGCATCTATCAGGGCCTTAGGGTTAGACGGTGCCATTTCCCAGTGCTTCATTTCGGCCAGCGATACTACGCA
>DMST01000490.1:28405-36572 GCA_003454975.1 Cytophagales bacterium
GCGGGCGTCGTAAGGGTCGGTTACGTCGTAGGCCTCAGGGAAATTAATGGGTAAGATGAGGTCCACGTTGGCGGCTTTGATCTCGTTGATCCGCTGATAGGCATCTGCCCCTCCGCGGATGATGTAGCGAGCGCCAAACTCATCGGCCACGCGGTCGGCGCGGAGTAAGTCTAGCTTGCTGCCCACGGTCATGATCTGTGGCAGGCCCTGCCAGCGGTTCCAGGCGTCCAGGCTCATATCTTCGAAAGGCTTGGGGTCCTGGGCCGCATACCATTGTGCATCGGCGTAGGTCTGGCGCAGCAGGGCGATGGAACCCATCAGAGAGCTAGGATATTGCTGGCGGGAAGTGCCTTTGTTAAAGCTCAAGAAGTGCGCGGCATCCTCTATCAGTATCTGCTCTTGGGGGCGGCCTTCGCCCAAAGTGACCAGCACTCCGCTACCCCGAGAGATGCCGTCTTGGTGGTGCGTAAGCACGGTGCCAAAGCCCAGCTTACGCCAGGTGCCCGCGTCTTTGTTACTCACGTCAAAGTCAGTGGCGGCCCGATACTGCGACCGAATGGCTTGGTTCCAGTTATAGGCACCGTCTGTATTGGAGTACAGCTGTGGCGGTGCACCCCAGTTGAAGCTACTGCGCTCAGGCTCGGGCACTCCGTAGTCTGAGTACAGCTCTACAAACGAAGGGTAGATGGTGTATCCGGTAAGGTCATATACTACGGCTCCAGCAGGTACAGAGGCGTTGGCGCCCAGCGTTTCTACTTTGCCATCGCGAATCACCAAGGTTGCATTTTCCAGAGTGGTCTGAGGATCCGCTACGATGGTGGCGTTGGTAAACGCGTACAGTCCCGGACGGTCGTCCTGCGTTCCGTTGATGGGGAACGTTTCTTGTGCACGCGCCGCCATGGCGGATACCAGTACTCCTAGCAAGAGTACGAGTCGTTTTTTCATAAGTGCTATAGTTTTAGGTAAAAAGGTGGTTAGGCCTTTCGTATGGGCATGTTACCTAAATTATCGACGCCGTAGAATGGACCTTTGATAAAAGGCTTACCGCGGTGCTAGGATGTGGTAATTGGGCCACATGAAAATGTCTAAATGTGGAAATATAGGGGCAACGAATACTGTTAAGGAAACTTGAATTCCTTTTCCTACCCAGGGGTGACTGGAAATGAATGCCTGCCCCGGTTTTCGGCCTAAAGAGGCTCTATTTTGAAGGATTCAAAGGCCTTCTGGATGGTTTCCCAGGTGGAGATGGCACCGTCTATTTGGGGAGACCATTGTGCCTGGACGAAGTAGATGTATTGGCTGTTTTCTACGAGTTGGTACAGTCGATAAATGCTAAAGGGGTTGATGCGTTTTCCTTCGATCAGGCAGTTCTGCAATTTGCTACTGGTAGTCCACAGGATCATGTTTTCATTGGAGGATAATTTGTCTATGGTTTCGGGGGTGGAAGTCGCCATAAACTTGAATATGTTGGCCAGGTTGATGGCTTCGGTAATCTCCTTTTGGTGTTTTTTATCCAGTACTATCACGTTGAAGCTAATAGAAAGGCTTGCTTGCTTGTTGCCGGCTTCCCCTTGAATTATTCTTGCTCGAAGCTGTGCCTTCTCTTCTTCGCTTACTTTCACACCTTCCCGCTTTTTAAATTCAACCAGATTGCGCAGGTAGTTTTCTACGGTTTCGGTAGTAGTCTGATCATCCATATTGAGGATGATTCTATCGCCGTAGTGTGCTTCCAGCACATGTGCGTGGTAGATCAAAGGGGCAATGGGAGACCGGGTATAAAGTTGAGATTTGAACTGTTCGTCGTTGAGCTCCTCTATCATAAATAGCTGCTGGATCAGCTCCTTGTAGGTGATTTCGCGTGGTGAATGCCAGCCTTTTTCGGTGATGGCTTGGAAGGAGTAGCCTCGCAGACTGTCAATGTATCGGTTGGTTTCTCCGGGTTTGATCTTGGACTTGTTCGCAGAAGTATCCAGAGATAGGGTTTTATCCTCTACGCCTAGGGAGAGTACCTTGCTCTGTCGGTCCAAGTTCCGGTCGAAGAACACGGCCCCGATGATGATCAAGAGCAGAAATACCATGATAAAGGGATACCATGGGAATATGCTGCTTTCGGCCGGGGTTTGGGACATGGCAAATAGCATGATGGCCTCAGCTACCAGCACTACCAGAGCCAGTAGCTTGATCCAATTGCTTACAGAGTCGATGATGGAGGCTCTTTTTTCAGTCTCGGCCATGGAGGATGTTAGGGTTTGTGTGTTAAGTGTTAGTACGAAACGCGTAGAGGGGGCGGATTCGTACGGCTCAGGTGGTTTTTTGACTGTTCCTGAAGTTAGGGCATTCAGCTACCGAATACAATGGGGTGGTTTCGTGAAGAAATTGGGTTGCTGTTTGGGTAGGGAGGTATGGTAGTGGCTACTGTGTGTGCAGAAAAAGAAAGCCCCTACTTTTGATAAGCAGGGGCCAATGTATTGTGTAGTGTATTTCTTAAATTTAAGCAGGCTCTGCAGCTCTGGATTCTATGTGGGCCATGGCTTTGGCAGCATAGTCTTTTAGCTTGGCTACTTCCTCTGTAGAGAAACTCCGGGATTCTTCGCCCATCACGCAGAAGTTGCCCAGAACGTACCCACGGCTACTGATGAGCGGGGCACCGGCATAACATTTGATACCTTCCATCGTGGTGAGGGGGCTTTCTTTTACCAGATGGTTTTTTTCAGAATCTTCTACGATGAAGGGTTCGCCGGACCGCACCGAGTGAGCACAAAATGCCCATTCTACCGGAGTACCTTGGGTTTCGGCAATCCAGCCCTTCAGCCCTTCAGAAGCGGCAAACTTTTGAACGTCGTCTAACACAATCGAAACCAAACCAATGGGTAGGTTGAACTCGCGCGACGCTTCCTGCACATATTTGTTGAGCACTACGTCTACCTCATCTTCATGCAGTCGCAGACGGGCTATTTCCTCTATGCGGTCACTGTCTTTTACCTTATCTACACTCATGATGGTTTAGTTTGATTGGTTCGTTTGTAAAGCAAGTAAATTCCGGTAAGTCATGAGCCTCATTTTCATAGACATGCCCTGTACGCCTACTTTGCCTTTGATAGAGCAGAAGTAGGTGAAAATCTGTTCCAGTTCGGTAAGTGATTCGGCCTCAGGATTGGTGGCAGTGGCCTCACAGGCTTCGTTCCATAAAGATTCAGCGTATTCTTCGTTAAAATACCCGGTAAACACTTCGAGTGTTTTTTGCTTAGAAGGCGCTTCTAAATTGTAATTACGAATTTTATCCATCGATTGGTCTTAAAAATTTGACGGTAGCGAATGTGAACTATGGCTAGGGACCACCGCACTGAATGGTATTACGGGGAGCGGAAACTGGAGATTGATTATAGGCTGGGTTGTTAGACTAAATGTAAGCTGCCAGTCAAAATGGGGAAATAAAGTTGGTAGAATCCCAACCCCAGCGGGGTGTTGCTGAAGGGCGGGGTGATTCAAAAACCGTTTGGCTTGTTGTCAAGCCAACATACCGTGACCATCTCCATGCGACTGAGAAGTCACTGGAATGGGACCCAAGGTATTCGGAAGCCCTGAGCTATTGGGATGAGCACCCCGGAGGGTGCTACAAATGAAATCTAAGGTAAGTCTGCGAGGAGCCTGACACCCTCCACGGCTACGACTCTGCGGTATGAAAGTCATTCTTCCAAAACCTTATTTTTTCTTTGAGGTAATGGATGTCCTTTTAGCTCTGGGGCTTAGTGCATTTACCATTCACCATTGAATCTGCCGGGCAACAGTCAAGGCTAAAGCTTAGCCAAGAAATCGAGGGTGTCGACTCCGTCCGCGTAGTCCCAGAGCTGGGGGGTTTGGGATTGACCAAAACCCACGGCCCGTGGGTGGTCGAGGCCTTTGCCTACCAGGCACTGGATATTGACATCTTCAGCCGCCAGCCGCTCAGCCAAGGGGTAGGTATCCTCGTACTCCTCATAGTATACAATAGAGGTAGGGGAAACAAGGGCCTGCTCCTTCATCAGCATCAGGAAGCCGGTATCTAGGTGAGGGGTCTGGTTGACTAGCAGGATGGACTTGTGGTAGTCGTAGTTGTTGGAATACTTGCTGTGGTTGATGATGGGTTGGTATACTTGCCAGGTATCCAGTAGGGGGGTGAAGTTGTACCCGCTGGGGACGAAGAGCTTGGAGACGTTGCGACAGCCAAGGCCGAAGTACTGGAATACGTCTTGCCCGAGGGCCTGCAGCTCTTCAGCACTCTCCTGGCCGTTGAGTACGGCAATGGAGGTGCGGTTTTTCCGGATGATGTTGGGGTACTTGCTGAAGTAATAGTCGAAATAGCGGGCAGAGTTGTTGCTGCCGGTAGCAATAACGGCGTCCATGGTTTTCATGGGCTCATCAGCAAAGGTGACGCGGTCGGCCAGTTCGGGCGCGATGTCGCGTAGTACTTGCAGCACAAACTTGGGCAGCATGGGGTCCTGAGAGCTTACTTTGGCGAGTACTCGATGCCCACTGATGAGTACAGATAGCAAATCATGGAAGCCCACCAGGGGAATATTGCCAGCCATGATGATGCCTACTTGCTTAGGATCGCTTTCGGGAAAGGTGTAGCCTTGGGTCCATTGACGCAGCTTGTCAGCATCCAGAAAGGTCTGTAAAGCCGTTAGTGCCTGGCGAGTACTCTCGGCAGTAAACCAGGGGTTGTGGCTCTCGGCCTGCCACAGCAAGCGCTCGGTTTCGGTCTCACTCAGGTTTTTGAGGGCGTAGCCCCAGGCAGCTAAGGCCTCAATGCGTTTTTCCAGCGTCATATGTTTTCACAGCAGATGAAAGGAGAAACTAGGTAGTAGAGTTACCGGGCGATAGGGTGTAAAACACCCCGCTTTCTGCTCCCTTCTTTTTGGGAAAGGAGAAGAATTTCTACTCGGTAGCCCCAAAGCTTTTCCACCGTCATCGTTTCCGGTTCTCTAAAAGGCGCACAAAGGTACGGTACGGTGAATTTTTATTCTATGCCAAAGGAGATGAAACTTATCGAAAGGGTATGAGTTAAGACAACAATACGCTTGCAGCGGAACGTGTGGTGATTATTTTTGCGGGAAAGTTGCAGACGATAGTATTCAACCTGAATTAAATTAAAGAACGCTTATGGCGATCATGATTACCGATGAGTGCATCAACTGTGGTGCATGTGAGCCGGAGTGCCCCAATACTGCTATCTACGAAGGCGGTGTGGAATGGACTTGGTCTGGGGGTACGGACTTAAAGGAAGTAGAGATTGACGGTGAAACGATAGACGGAGACGCGCCTCAGGAGCCGGTTTCGGATGAGTTCTATTACATTGTGACTGGTAAGTGTACGGAGTGTATGGGTTTTCATGAGGAGCCTCAGTGTGCCGCCGTGTGCCCAGTAGACTGCTGTGTGGAAGACCCGGATAACCGCGAGACGGAAGACGAGTTGACGGCTAAGAAAGATTGGATGCACGTGTAAGCGGAGCGTCTTTGCGATACTGAACGAGGGGGCTGCTTGTATGAGTAGCCCTTTTTTATTTGGCGAGAAGCTAGCCTGCTTTGCTGCTAGACGCTGGATTTTTGGTGTTGGAGGCATATGTGTGGCAGAGCCCGTGACACGTTACTAAAATCCAACTTCGAACCTCCAATCGCCAACTTCAGTTACTTCTCCCTTCCCTTTTCTCAATTCTACTTTCTTACTTATGAAGCTTTCCCTTGGTGTGCGGTACATGTTGTTAGCGATTTTTTTCTTTTCGCTGATGAACGTGTTCGTGAAGCTAGTGCCGGATATTCCCAGTGTTCAGGTGGTGTTTTTTCGGTCTGTGGTATCCTTGGTAATCAGCTATGGGCTACTGAAGGCACAAAAGGTGAGTATTTGGGGAAACAACAAGCCCATCCTGATACTGCGTGGACTTACCGGGGCTATTGCCCTCATTCTGTTCTTTACTACCCTTCAGAAAATTCCGCTGGCTACAGCGGTTACCTTACAGTTTCTCTTCCCCATCTTCGCTACCATTTTTGGAGTTTTTATTGTGAAGGAGAAGGTGCACCCTTGGCAGTGGGTGTTTTTTGGGCTTAGCTTCTCTGGCATATTGGTTATCAATGGTTGGGAAGCTGCCTTCAGCAACTTATACCTCATCCTAGGTGTGTCTTCTGCGGTATTTGGTGGACTGGCCTACAACATGGTCCGTAAGCTGAAGGGGACGGAGCATCCGCTAGTAATTGTGCTTTATTTTCCGCTGGTGACCTTGCCCATTGCCGGTATCTGGACGGCGGTGGTTTGGGTGCAACCCCAGGGCTGGGAGTGGGTCTATCTGATTTTGGTAGGTATCTGTACGCAGATTGCTCAGTATTTTATGACGAAGTCCTACCAGCTGGAGGAAATCAGTAAAGTGAGCAGCTTGCAATACACGGGCATTGTGTACGGACTGCTGTACGGATGGCTATTCTTCGATGAGCATCTAGGACTGATGGCCTATGTGGGTATTGGGCTGGTGCTATTGGGGGTGGTACTGAATGTGCGGTTTAAGAATAGGCTGGACGCCAGGGTAGAGGTCCAAGAGCCAAAGCCTCAAAAGACCGCACGTAGCGGAAAGAGAAAAGGGTGATTAGAAGGGCTTTTCACATGGTAGCCTCACCCTTGCCTAGTTGTTTCCATTCTTCCCGTGTTATCTTATAGAGTACGTGCCGCTCCAGGGGGTGTCCGGGTTCCAATGCTGGATGGTTGAACTCGCCGGTTTTTTGCATGCCAATACGTTGCATGACGGCCTCAGAAGGTTGGTTGGGTACTGCGGTGAAGGAAACGATTTCCTCCTTGCCCAATTCTTCGAAGGCATAGCGTAAGCAAGCTTTGGCCCCCTCGGTAGCGTAGCCGTTGCCCCACATCTTGGTTACCATGCGCCAGCCAATTTCTACTGCGGGGGTGAATTCTGCCTGAAAACGTACGTCTTTGATGCCGATGAAGCCTACGAAATCGCCGGTGGCTTTTAGGGTGGCTTTGAACCACCCATAGTGGTGTACCTGAATGTACTGAATGTTGTTGGCGATAAAGGCCTGGCTGATGTCCTTTGGGAAGGTGGAAGGGAAATAGCGCATGACCTCGGGGTCTAGGTTCATGGCGGCTACCTCTGGCAAATCAGTGGCTTCCCAATTGGAAAGGTAGAGTCGTTCAGTCTCCAGGTACGTTTTCATGCCCCAAAACTAGGGGGCTGGTTCCTGCCGAGCAATAAGTTCGTTTCAGAATCCTGGTCAGTATTTAGGAGAATGGTAGCCGGTCCGGCTCCAGATATTCCCGCTTGGCAGAACTGTGCAAGTACACGTCTACTCCGTAGTGCTGTGAGAGCAGGTCCCGGAAGTTGGTTTTTAGGCGCGGGAACTCGCGAATGAAAGTAGCAAAGTCGGTGGCTTTGCTCTTCAGCATAAAGTGATTCACCATTTTGGCGGCGGCCATGGTGAGGGTGCGGTGAAACTTAGTGCCGTCTCCAAAGGTGAGGTCGAACTTTTGAATCTGGTCACACAAGGTTTTCTCTGCCTTATCCAAACCGTAAAGTTTGATGTGGATCCAGGCCAACCTCAGGTGCGCCTCGTGATTAAAGAGCTCTGGGTTGAGAGTGCAATTGGCGAAGCGCTTTACCAATTCACGGTCGCTCAAAAAATAATGCTCCATGACAATAAGGGGGTATGATGATGATCTGGAACGAAGGTGGAAAATATGCTCTCAGGGGGCAAGATAGGGTGGTAGACAGGGGGTATACATGGTCCTGGTGAGGGGTAAGTATTTGATTTGTAGACAGTTGTGTTTTGTGATTGTGTAATTGAAGGGAATGGTCCACCAGGCCTGTGGTGAGAAGGCAAGCTATGGACTATCAGAAATGAATAGGGGTTCTTTCCCACAAGAACCCCTATTACTATCGGTTTTCTAATTATTGCTTAGCGAAATGGATGGCTACGCCACCGCCTGGCACTAGATTGAGGGTAAGAGTTTCCTCGGCGGTAATGGTGCGTGTACTTACCCCGTAGTCCATATTGTTGTCGACGTAGTTGGCCCCCTCATTGTCCGCATAGATGGTAGCCTCATAGGTGGCGCCTGCGGTTAGGAAGTCCAGCGAAACCTCCAGGGTGCGGGCCTCGCGGTTGGTAAGGCTACCCAGAAACCAGTCCTC
>DMST01000490.1:36608-36894 GCA_003454975.1 Cytophagales bacterium
CTCAAACCAGTCCTCGCCGCCGCGTTCTTGGCGGGCTACGGTGACGTACTTGCCTATTTCTGCATTCAATACTTTGGATTGCTCCCAGTCAGTCGGTACCGCTTTGATGAAGTCGAGTGCTACTTCGCCCTCGTAGTTCTCAGGCAGGTCACTGGCCATTTGCATGGGACTGTATATCACGATGTACTCCGCCAGCTGATAGCCTACCGTAGAGGGTACCCGTTTGCCCCGGGGATACTCGCTCAGGTCCATGGCCACAATGCCCGGGGTGTAATCAATGGGGCCA
>DMST01000490.1:36934-37071 GCA_003454975.1 Cytophagales bacterium
GGGGCCAGCCAAGCCACGAGTGAAGGGCACGATAGTTAGGTGCTCGGGTGGGTTGCCACCGCCCCAGGGTGAGTTGAACTCGCTGCCGCGAACACCTTCGCGGGCCACCATGTTGGGGTAGGTGCGGCGGAGGCCGG
>DMST01000490.1:37118-44508 GCA_003454975.1 Cytophagales bacterium
GCGGTTTGATGGGCTCATGAGCTACAACCATTACCTCATGCTCGGCGGCCAACTTCAGAACGCGGCGGTAGTGATTGACCATCCACTGCCCGTGGTGGTGCTCACCAGTGGGCACAATGGGCCCCACATAGCCGGTTTTTACGGCACGGATGCCCAGCTCTTGCATCAGATCAAAGGCATCTTCCATTTGTTCTTCGTATTCAGTGACGTCGCTGGCAGTTTCGTGGTGAGCGATGAGCCCTACGCCTTTTTCGTTGCCGTAGGCTACCACTTCCTGCAGGTTGAAGTTGGGGGCATCTTTTGTGAAACTGAACGTTTTGGGAGGTAAGGGCCACGACCCCCACTTGTCCCAACCGATGTTCCAACCCTCAATAAGCAGCGAAGGGAACCCATGCTCACTGGCGAAATCAATGTAACGCATGGCTTCCTCGGTAGTAGCGCCGCCGGTTTCGCCAGGGGCCCATGTGGTTTTACCCAGGTGGTGGCCCCACCAGATGCCCATGTACTTGCCCGGCTGTATCCAGCTGACGTCCTCTAGTACGTTGTCCTCGTTCAAGTTCATGATCAGGTGACTCTCCATAAGCCCGGCAGGAGACTCTGCAATTCGGATGGTTCGCCAAGGGGTAGTGAAGGGGAGGGAAACGGTAGCCTTTGACCCATCGGCGGCAGGCACTAGGGAGGAAGTAAGGGTGCGCTTGTCATCTTCCACCCGCAGCGTCATGCCTGAGTAGTTGGTCAGGTTGGCCTCGTGAAAGCTGAGGTACAGCCCTTCCCCGGTCTTCATGGTTACGGGAGTATTTACCGCATGTTTGTCTCCCAAGGTGCTGGAATTCAGGTCGAACAGCTGAGCATTGTCCACATCAATTTCGCTCACTTTGGTTTCGTTATAGAAGAACTCGTAGCTGTCAAAGTCAGCCGGAATCCACCAAGCCGTATGGTCACCCGTAAGGGTAAACTGCGTGCGTTCATCCATGATGATGATGGACTCACCCCAGCTCTTTTCAAAGGTGTAACGAAAGCCTACCCCGTCATCAAATACACGAGCTTCGATGTTGATGGCCCGGTGCGGGGCTTGGGCTTCGTATACGGTGGTGTACACGGATCCGTAATTCTCTTGAATAAGGCGATCTTCGCCCCATACGGTTTCCCATTCGCCAGCAGCATTACCTTCACTGAAATCGCCAATCACCAGACCCTTTTCCCAGTTGGGTTGGTCTTTTACCACAAAGGAGATGGGAGAGGGGGCGATTACCGCAGTGCCATTTCGTGTTACTTGATAAAGTAGCCTTCCTTCCTCGTCCAACATAAATTCAATTTCCAAAGCCTTGTTGGGTGAGGAGGCAGCGGGATTGTCAATCATGGAGGCGGTGCAGCCAGAAAAAATCAGTAGTGAAGAAAAGAGGAATCCAAATAGATGTTTCATAGAAGTGGGTAAGTAGAATTGGCCGATAAGCTACTCAAATTTTGCCAGGGGTAGTTAGGCCAGTGCAGTTGCAAAGGATTTCGGATTAAAATATTAGTGAGAGGGGGCAATCTCATTTCATTCCGCCGGGATATTTACTGAGGATGTATGCAATTCGTGGTTTCCTTCTATTTTTACTTTTCCCTAACCTGTACCAATCTATCCCATGGAAGTATTTCTTTACGGTCTATGGATGCGCATAGCGTCCTGGTTTTCTCCCAAAATATTGCGTTGGCTACAGTCTAGAAAAGATTGGAGGGAGAAGCTGGTAGCCGGACGCGAAGCCAATAAACCCGTGATTTGGGTTCACATTCCTTCACAGACTATCCAATCCCAATATTCCTTGCTGCTGCAGAACCTACAGCAGGCTTACCCCAAGGCTCAGTTATTGATTAGTTACGAGGAGGCTCCGGCGGAGCTGGATGAGGAAACCGAAGAGTTGCACTATTTGCCGTTAGGCACCCGGAAAAATGTGGAGGATTGGATGGATATTTTGCTGCCCACCCTAGTGGTTATGGTATTTCCTGAGCTGCCCGACCGAATATTGAAGGAATGCAAGGAGCGGGAGGTTCCGGTGTATGTGGTAGGTACACGCCTGGAAAAGGGCGATGCATTGCTCTCCTTGGCCGGGCGTCGGCAACTACGCAAGAGCTTGTCTTTGGCTACCCGAGTGTTCGTGGAAGATCAAGATACCGCCCAGCGGCTGTACAATAAGGTGCGGCTAGACGAGGCCCTTTGTACCGTGGTGGGGGATACCGAGGTAGATGAACTGGTAGCGTATGCCCGGGAAGCGCCTGAGGTGCCTAGGGTATCCAACTTTGTAGAGGATAGTTTCACGGTGCTGGTGTACAACGCGGGCCGCTTGGAGATGCGGTTGGTAGAGCGGCTGTACAAGAACCCGGTTTTTGCCCGGCTCAGGTGGGTGATCATCCCACGGGATATCGATTATGATGCGTTGGACAAGCGTACGGATGTGAATAGCGAAACGGAGTTGTTGTATTCAGATACTACCGCTATTCGGGAATCACACCGCATTATGTGGATCGATGAAGAGGTAGGTGGTTCTTTCATTCCCTACTTTCAGTATGGTTCGGTGGCCATTGTGGGTGGAGGTTTTATTCCCCGTAGTTTGCCGCCGGTCTGGATGCCTGCCGTGTATGGCTTGCCACTCTACTTTGGCCCAGAGTACAAACATCGGATTTCGGCTCGTGATCTCCTGGCACAAGGAGGGGCGCAGGTATATACCTCCTGGCGTAAGCTGACCAAGTTGATGCGCGAACATGTGCGCCAAACCATATCAGAAACGCTCAAAAGGGACATTGGGGGGTACGTAGCCAAGAATTCGGGCGCTAGCCAAAAGATTGTGGCCGATTTGAAGGACCGCCACCCTAGCCTTTAATCTTCCTGTCCATAGCGGCGGGTGCCTTCGTATAGCTCGTATTCATACAAGCGACATTCGATCTTGGCATTCTGGAAGGGTGTTTTCCGTTTGGGCCGCAGGCCAATCTTCTTTGCCAGGTCCAAGTTGCCAGTGAACACGTAGGCCCAATAGCCTGCCGCCTTTTGCTTAAGGAAATCTCCCAGGTCGGCATACAACTGTTCCAGGTCCTTGTCCTGGCCCAGGCGCTCACCATATTCTGGGTTGTACACCAAAATTCCAGTAGGGGTAGGTAGGGCCTGTTTTCTAAAATCAAGTACTTCAAATTCAATCAGATGGTCTACTCCCGCTTGTCGGGCATTGTCACGGGCCTCCTTGATGGCCTGTCGCCGAATGTCCGTAGCCACTAGCTTAGGTATATTTTTAGTATTTACCTTTCTCGAGGCTTCCAGTACCATCTTTTTCCAAGTGGATTCAGGGTACATCTGCACATGCATGAAACCGAAGTTGTGCCGCATCAGCCCCGGTACTTTATTCATGGCCATGAGGGCAGCCTCAATGGCAAGTGTACCGCTACCGCACATAGGATTTACCAGGGGAGTTTGTGGATCCCAGCGGGTGGTGATGAGGATGGCCGCTGCCAAGGCTTCTTGCAAGGGAGCTTTGCCCGGATGAATCCGGTAGCTGTGTTTTGAGAGGGTTTCGCCGGAGGTATCCAGGAATATCTCGCACTTATTGTCTTTCCATCGGTAGTATACTACGGCCTGGTCACGGTTAGGGCCAGTATCCGGTCGCCTTCCCGTTTTGTCACGCATTCGGTCTACTATGCCGTCCTTCACCTTTACGCCAGCAAACTGGCTATTGCGAATGGTATGCTGTTTCACGTAACCGTGGACCGAAAAGTACCCGTCTGGGTCCAGAATACGCTCCCAGCCAACTTTGCGGACACCTTTGTACAGTTGATCAGGATGGTGGCAGTTGAACTGGGCCAAGGGCCAAAGAACGCGGTTGGCGGTACGCAGGTGTAAATTTAGCCGCATGGCATCCGCAAATGTTCCTTCTACCGTTACCCCCAGTGGCTCTACCGATAGGGGGGGGATTCCTAGCTCGGTACATTCCTGTCCGCATGCAATGCTAAGGTTGGGTAAACAAAGAATTACAATTTTGGAGGTTTCCTGAGGGGCTGCCATATAGGCGGCAACCTACGAATTTTTACCTTTGCTGTCCCAAAAATTGAATTGCTATGAGAACGTGGTTTTTGTGTAAGGTGAAATACCAGAAAGAGGACGAAGAGTCGGGGTTGCTCAAAAGCGTGACTGAGCCTTATTTATTTGATGCGTTGTCTTTCACGGAAGCAGAAACGCGTGTATACGATGAATTGGCTGACTCTATTCGTGGCGAGTGGGTCATCACCAACATCAATAAGACAAAGTTTATCGATGTGTTTCGCTATCCAGATGCTGACATCTGGTATCGGTGTAAGATCACCTATACGGTGGCCGATGGAGATTCGGGTAAAGAGAAGAAGGTAACCAACCTAATGCTGGTAACGGCGCACGATGTTCGGGAGGCGTATGACCGCATTTATGAGAGCCTCAATAACATGCTGGTTACTTTTCGCGTGCCAGAGGTGGTAGAAACGCCTATTGTGGAGGTGTTTGAGTATCAAGCACCCGACGAAGAGCTCAATCCTGAGATTCCAGATAATCTGAAACCCTTAGTAGATCCGGAATCGGGCGAACTGCTTTCGGAGGCCCAATAAGACCCCATGATCCTAAGATTTTTTTGTAAAAAATTGTGATTGATCTATTGGGCGTCATGGGGAAATGATTTAGCTTGGCTCTGGATTTCTTACCAACTAATTCATTGCGAATCCAAAAAATAAACCCTTATGAAAAAAGTATTAGTACTCATGGCAATGGTAGCGTTCTCAGCTACAGCATTTGCTTCTACTAATCCTTACCGTATCAACGATGAGGCTGTAGAGGCCGCTTTTGCACAGAGCACCGAGCAGGTAATGGTACAAGACGCAGCTACTATGATGGAGACAGGCGTTTCTACCGCCATCGCCCGCGTAGAAGACCCTGACGGTACTACCGCTGGTATCTTGGCTCTGTTATTGGGCTATTACGGTGTACACCGTCTGTACCTGAACTCGCCTTTCAAAGTAGCCATCATTTACTGGGTTACTTGTGGTGGTGTATTTGGTATCTTCCCCATCATTGACGCTGTAAAGCTGTTTACTTCGGATGATATCAGCCCTTACATTGGTAACGAGTCATTCAAGATGTGGTAATCTGCCTCACCTTTAGACATAGAAAGCTCGCCTTGGCGAGCTTTTTTTATGCCCTTTTCCATCCTTCTGCATGATCTTTGCACCTTGTTTAAGGGAGGAATAACCTCCCAAAAGTATTATCTCTATAACCGCACAACAAGTATGAAAAAACTCATGATGGTCGCTTTGGGCTGCGCCCTTACGGTTACCTCCTTGGCCGCAAATGCAACTACTTCCTCCGCCGTTTATCGGATTGACGATGCATTGGTGGAGGCTGCTTTTGACCAAAGCACCTTACAGAATGCTACACCTTTAGCTTTCACCGCTGGGGTCAATCAGCAATTACAAGCTTTTGGCTTTGCCCAGGCGGCCATTGAAGATCCAGATCCGGTAGTAGCCACCTTGTTGGCTTTCTTTGTGGGCGCTTACGGTTTGCACCGAGTGTATCTTGGCAGTGGGGTAAAGATGGTGGTGCTCTACGTACTTACTTGTGGGGGCATTTCCGGTATTATTCCCTTGATTGATACAGTGATGCTACTCATTGGTTATTCTCAAGACGATATCAGCCAGTACATTGGCAATGACCGCTTCATTATGTGGACAGGTCAATAAACCTGGTTTGTACTCCATTCTATGTGAACCCGCTTCGGCGGGTTTTACGTTTTGGTAAGGGAGCGAATAAACTGGCGGAAGGAGCGGGTGTTGTATTGCGCCATACCTTCTCGCTTTACCACCACCTCACCCGCAGGCGAAATCACAAAGGTGGTGGGTACCACCTGGTATTGGAAGCTGGCGGGTAATTGGCCATTCAATTGGTAGGCCTCCCAAGGGTATTCTCGGTCGGTGAAGAAATCAGTCGCTTTCTCCAAATCTTTATCTACACTCAGCATGATCCACCGGATAGATTGCCCTTCCTCGGTTCTGTAGAGATCTTCCATATCGGGCAGCTCTGCCCGGCAGGGCGGACACCAAGTGGCCCAGATATTGATCAGAATGGTTTCGCCTTTGAACTCAGCCAGGGAGCGGAGCTGCCCATGGGCATCCTGAAAGGTAAACGAGTAGTCTGCTGGGAACGTCTCTTTCAGCTCCACGTCTGGGCGGAAAAGGCCGGTAGCCAATACCCCCCTTTGCAGGAAACCCATTACGGGTCGGTACCAGCCGGTAAGGTAGAGGACTGCCACTACGGTCAGCATGATTCCCCACTCAATCAGGTCTTTTCGTTTCATGATGTAAAGCAAAGCTTTTTATGGGGAGGATTGCGTAACGTAGTTTACACTCTAGCTCGATCCTGCATTGCTGGAAAAGTAGATGAATCTTAGTCGGTATTACGTTTCCTCCTCTAGTGATTGCAGTAATTCACGGAAGGGCTTAGTATTATATTCAGCAATGCCTTCCTGTTTTACCACTATGTCACCATGCGGGGAAATGACGAAGGTGGTAGGAACTGCAGGTGATTCGAAAACTGCAGGCAAATTCCCCGCTGGCTGATACACTTCCCAAGGGTATTCCTCTTCATCAAAGAAGGCGACGGCTTTATCCATTTTCTGGTCAAGGCTTACCATAATCCACCGGATCGATTGTCCTTCCTCCGTAAAGTAGAGTTCCTTCATGTCGGGTAATTCGGCTCGGCATGGCGGACACCACGTGGCCCAGATATTGATCAGGATAGTCTCACCCTTATATTCGGACAGAGATTTTATCTGGCCCTCTTCGGTTAATAAGGTCATAGAAAAATCTGCTGGTATAGGTTCGTCCAAAGAATAATTAGGGCTGAAAATTCCAATCGAGAGTACTCCTTGCTGAATGCGGCTAAGTATGGGACGGTACCACCCGGTCAGATATAGGGTGCCAATTACCGCCAGAACGATCCCCCACTCCATGATGTCTTTACGTTTCATGTCGTAAATGAAAGGATTTTTTGTCGTGTTTTTGAGTAGCCGAATGCCTTCTGAAATGAAAAAATATGGTGGAGGCTTTAGCCACCGTTGCCTGCTTCCTCACTAGCTACTCTGCCACCCCTGGTACTTTTTCCACGGGGTACTCACGCCCCCGCAAGCAATGACCACTACCGTCTCCATGCCCTCTAGTAGCTCAGGATGCAGGTAGGGTACCGAGAGGGCCGCCCCGCAGGCAGGCTCCACCAGCACGTTGTATTCATCCAGAAATTGCCGCGCAGCCCGGATGGCTTCCTCATCGGGCATTATCCAAGGTGTGATGGAGAAGTTGGAGGCTAACTCCAAGGTCTTTCCAGTTACCCGCTTGGCCCCCAAGCTGG
>DMST01000490.1:44552-47721 GCA_003454975.1 Cytophagales bacterium
TACGGTGGCTATTTCGGGTAAGGTAATAAGCTTATTGGCTTCCAGGCTCTTAGCAAAAGAAGCTGCCCCTTCGGTTTCGGTGGTGATTACCTGGGTATCGTTCCATCCCATGTAAAGCATACCTTCCAGGACACCACAAAGCAATCCACCACCTCCCACGGATACGATCACGGCATCAGGAGCTTGCTCCTTTAGCTGCTGGTCCATTTCGGTAACCAGGGTACTGTGCCCGGCCCAAAGTAGCGGATCGTCGAAAGGAGAAACGTACACCGCATCCGTTTCGTAAGCCTGTACCACCGCATGGGCATGGGCCTCGTCCCACACATCGCCTACTACCGAGACCTCGGTACCCAGATTACGGATTTTCTCGATCATGAACTCTGAGGTAGTCTTGGGCACCACCACCTTTACCGTTGCACCCAACTGCTGACCTACATAGGCCACCGAATACCCGGCATTGCCACCTGAGGAAGCCACGAAGTGTTTTCTACCTTGCTTCATGTATTGACGTACCAGATGCTCCATACCCCGGATCTTGAACGAACCGGTAGGCTGATAACACTCCATTTTGTAGTAAATGGATTTCCCAAGCTGCTTCTGTAGGTGATGGCTTTTGAGGAGAGGAGTAGGGTGGTATAGGTTGGATACCATGTAGGGGGACATTGAGTATATAGGGTGATATATAAGCTAGTGCTTATGAAGTAGACCCAGGAGCAGATGAAATGTTGGACAAAACAACCTAAAAGTGGTGGCTTGTTGAAGACTCATCGAGTCCCAGATGATACTTGCCGGTAAAATTACCGGATGCGCACGGAAAGTCCTTGCTGAGGACGATGTTCTGTTGGCTGATTGAACATCCTTCCCGGATCCCAACGGATTTACAGAACCTTATGGAATCTGTTCGTTTCCTGCATCCTAAGGGTGATGAGAGGATTATTTATTCTACTAGTACTGAGCTGCATAAGCTGCGCCACCCTTTTCCAATCCACAACGGAAAGAGTAGCTTATTATAGAGATACCGAACAACTGATCTATGGAGAATGGATTGATTCGTTATTGCAAGACACCTCATTGACGATGCCTACCCTGTATGCCTGGACGTTAGACTCGCTAGTACCTCCCGATTCAATGCTTATCAACCCCGACATGCTCTCGGTAGATTTTGTCAAGGAAGTGGTGCAGGTGTCCCCCTACCGTGGTGACTGGCTGGTCGCGGTTTCCTTTACGCCTTATGTTATGGGTAAGTCGGGGGTACAACTGTTTTGGGTAACGGCTGACTATGCCGTGAAAGAATCAGCCTGGCTACCGGGCAATAGGTATGAGCCAGGTGGCATCAAGGTGAAAAGGTGGGATGCTGACACCCTAGACGATATTCAGTATTGGCTTGAACTACCCATAACTACGGCATCCAGCATAGTCGTAGAAGAGCAAATCTATCAGTTTCGGGAAGGGGAGGGCTTGGTAAAGCTGTTTGCCATTGAGCGAGAGGTGCGCGAGGGGTGGATGCCCCATCGGACTTCGACGTACTTCCTTTGGCAATATTATGATTGGCGTTCCGAGGATGTGTTAGAGGTAACTCATAAACAGTATACCTTTCCCAAGGGGAATTTTAAATGGTGCGGCCGGATAATTGGGCTGCAGTGGGTTCAGGATAGTACCTATCAGCTCAGGCGAAACCCAAAGACTTTGGTTTTTGAGTGAGGTTATCATGGAAAAGAAGGACGTTTTGCACTAAAACAGCGGCTCCAATTCAGAGCCGCTGTTGGTTGAGTACTCTGTGTAGGTGAATACTTTATTTCCGAACCCGGAACGCCTGCTGATAGGCTTGGGTGCGCACGACTACCAGGTATTGCCCACGGGGCACCTGATGGGTATCCCAACGGAGCGATTGCTGGCCGCTGGGGAGTGTGCCGCTGTAGATGGGTTGTACCTGTCGGCCTTGCATGTCAATAAGTTCTACCCGTACGGGTTCGCCATAACTTTCAAACCGCACGGTGGCCGAGCCATTCAAGGGATTGGGGTAAACGGAAAGCGAGTTTCGCTGCATGCCAAAGTCTCCAAAGCCGGTTACCTGATCTTGTCCTTCTACAATGGTGAGGGGGTTGAAGGAGTCTAGCAATACCTCTTCGGCACCTTCGCTGCTCATACCCAGCCACTGGGTAAGCACTGATTGATACACCTGCCGGTAGTCATATTGCATCTCCAGATCGTCCTCGTAGACTACATCCTCAGGAATGACGGGGTTGTTACCCGCCACCCCACCGGCTACGGTGTTGCCAAACACGAACATGGGGCCTGCCGTGCCGTGGTCAGTACCGTTGCTGGCGTTGCTCATGATGGTCCGGCCAAACTCGGAGAAGGTCATACCCATAATCCGGTCAGCGGTGCCCAGCGCCTCGGCGTCTTGCATGAAAGCCATCACGGCATCGTTTAGGTCCTGCAACAAGTCAGCATGTTCACCCCGGGTGGTATCGCCAGCCACTACTTGGGCATCGTGGGTGTCGAACCCACCAATGCGCACCATGTACATCGGGGTTTTCAGCCCTCCGGCAATCAAACGAGAGATAATCTGCAACTGATTGGCTAGCCCGTTCTGCGGATATTCCACTGCATTGTTGGCCTTTTCAGCAGCGGCGGCAACCACCTCACCGTATTGCTGGCTTTGCCGTGCAATAAGGCGCACGAACCGCAACTTATCCCCGGCATTGGTATCGGGCGCGTCTTGCTCAATGTTGTCAATCAGCTCATGGAAAGAATCCGGACCGCTCACCACCATACTCATGGCTGCGGTAGGGCCTTGGAAGAGCAGCGAGGCACCAAAACCAATCTCAACGGCGAGCGGATCAGGCATATCATCGTTGGGGAATGCCTCCGGATATTCAGGGAATTGGTTTTGCAAATAGCGGCCCATCCAACCGGTATTTACGTATTCGTCCGAGTCCGAACCGCTCATCCAAATGTCCGTAGAACGGAAGTGCGAGAAATTCGGGTTTTCATACCCCACATTTTGAATGATCTTCAAGCGGCCTTCGTCGTACAGACTTTTAAAGCCTGAAAGGGAAGGGTGTAGGCCTACGTCAGTACCTTCCAGCAAGTGAAGGCTATTCTCAGGTAGCAATACCCGGGGGCGAGCATTGGCTAGCTGTGACATTTGGTCCATCGGTACTAC
>DMST01000490.1:47791-48274 GCA_003454975.1 Cytophagales bacterium
CCATCCAGGAAGATCAGAATCAGGACCCGATCGGTCTCTTCGGCCATTTTCATGAGCCGGGCCAAGTGTTTGCGTGCAGGAGCTGCCATGCCCATGCTAGAGGCTAAGGTGCCCAGGGCCGCACCGTGTAGTGTAGAATGTAAAAACTTTCTCCGGTTCATGATTACATCAGTTGAGCTTCCCCTAATTGCAAAATGGTCTGAAACGTTGGCTTCAGGCGGTTATCCAGTACGGATCGGTTACTCTCCGAGGGATCAGCCTGGTATGCATTCCAGGCGTCCGTCCAGATGTAGTCACCTTGCTGGCCCGATAGCAATACCAGCTTGAGCTGGTCCATACTACTACTATCCAGTTCCAGGCCTAGTAGCAGCGTAGTGGCTTCTGCCAGCAGCGCATTGGGATCTTCCGGTGAGTCCAGCCCTTCCACAAATGGCATGATATCAAAAGGGGCGTAGTTGTCCTCGTTGATCCAGCTACCCCACC
>DMST01000214.1:0-2997 GCA_003454975.1 Cytophagales bacterium
CCTCTTGGGGTACCAGGGCCGCCACGGAGTCAATCACGATGATGTCGATGGCACCGGAGCGGATCAGGTGCTCGGCAATCTCCAAGGCTTGCTCTCCGTTGTCCGGCTGGGAGATGAGTAGGTTCTCCGTGTCGATGCCTAACTTTTCGGCGTAGAGGCGGTCGAAGGCGTGCTCCGCATCCACAAAGGCCGCCAGGCCTCCGCCTTTCTGTGCCTCGGCAATGGCGTGCATCGCCAGGGTGGTTTTACCAGACGACTCTGGTCCGTAGATCTCAATGACCCGGCCCTTGGGAATACCCCCAATGCCCAGGGCTACGTCTAACCCCAAGGAGCCCGTAGAGATGGCCTCGATGTCCTGCACCTTGTCGTCGCTCAGGCGCATCACCGTGCCCTTACCAAATTCCTTTTCCAGCTTATCGATGGTGAGCTGAAGGGCCTTCAGCCGTTCCTTATTTTCCTTGTCGTCGCTCATGCCTTTGGGGCCTCTAAAATCGTTGAAAATCCGAACTACGAAAGTACTCTTTCGTGGGCTATTTTTCCAGTGTTGCCCGGGGCAAACGGGCGGGAGTTATGCACAGGCCATCGCGTGGCCTCGAAATTCGGTCATCGATGTTCGGTATGGGAAACCTATTTCTTAGTAAGCCAGTCCACGGGGTTGAGGAGCTCGGTGCCGCGGCGTACCTGGAACTGCAGCTCGGCCACGCCTTCGTTGTTAGTGAAAACATACCCGATGGGGTCACGGGCCATCACGCGCTGCCCGTTCTTCACGGTTACCTCCTTTAGCTTGGTATACACCGTGAAATAGTCACCGTGACTGATGATGACTGCGTAGTGATAGGGGGGAGGCACCACGGCTACGCTAGTCACGGTACCGTCAAACACGGCGCGTACCTGCTCGCCGGAGTTGGTCCGGATGTCCACGCCGTCGTTATTGATCTCGGTGCCACGGATAACAGGGTGCGGCTGGCGCCCAAACTTGAGGGAGATAAAGCCAGAGGCAACGGGCCAGGGCAGTTTACGGTGGTTGCCCTGGAAGTTATCCGTAAGCTCCTCCGCTTCCGGGGCTTGGGGAGAGGGCCCCACCGTACTGTTGCGCCGTTCCAGCTCTACCCGAACCAATTCGGCAATGGTATTTTCCAGCTCTTCTACTTCGGCCTTGCGTTGGGTGATTTGGGCTTCCAACTGGTCTTCCTCCTGGCTGAGATCAGCTACCAAGCCATTTTGGGTTTCCTTGAGGGCCGTTAGCTTCTCTTGCTCTTCCAGCTGGCTGGTGTACAGACTTTCCCGTTCGTTCTTTTTCTCAGCCGCATCGGCCAGCTGTCGGGCGAGGGCGTCTCGCACGAAGCGAATCTGCTCCGACTGGTCGCGTCGCGTTTCTCCGTACTTCTGCATGTAGTTTAGGCGCATCCAGAGGTCGTTGAAAGAACTGGCCGAGAGCAAAAACAGCAGACGATTGTCTTCCAGGTTGGCCTTTTGGGCGGTATAGAGCAAGGCTGCATATTCCTCACGCAAGGCCTGTAGGTCGTTCTCCAGAGCCTCGATGAACAGGTCCAGTTCGGTGATTTCGCCTTCCAGCGTGATGATCTCCTCTTCTAGTGTGTTGAGGTAGTTCTCCTGTGCTTCAATCTGCCGATTGATGGCGTACAGCTGACTCAGAGAGTTTTTCTTCTCGCTACTGGTACGCTGCAGAATGGCCGACATCTCGTTGATCTGCTTGAGACTGGCGGCCCGCTCGGCTTCCAATTCTGCCTTGCTCCGTTGGGCCCATACGGTAGTGGTGCCCAGACAGAGCAGTAGCAGTGTGAGGGCTTTCGCCCACTTAGCGAATGGCATAGTTGCCAGGAACGGAGAAGGGGAACTTGAGCGGCGCTTCGGGGATCGCGACACGGCTGTGTTCGATGGTAATTTTGGTTTCAGCAGGTTCACCAGAGGCTGTGTATTGCAGCGAAATTACCCCATTGTAAGGAAAAAGAAAGGCTTCCACCGGAGTAAAATTATCGTAGCTCACCGTGAGCTGATTGGCCGTGACTTCCTCGCGGGCCTCAATGCGGCTCAGCTTCATGTTATTGATGTCCACAAAATTGTCGACTACTACCGGCCCCCAGTCTTGCGAAATGCGGTAATACTGGTCGCGCTGAGCCAACCCGTCCTCCGGCCCCATAGGCTTGGCCAGGTTGCCCAAAAGAGAAGCCTGGATAAGTTCGAAGGACACCGGGAAGTTCATTTGGCGGCTCAGCCGCTCAAAGTTGTAGGTAATCACCTCCCGGTTCAGCTTGTTGACGAGCAACATGGTGTCCGGAGTGATGTAGGCCCGGGCAGCCTCAAAGCCCATGGCGGTGATAGAAATCCAGATCACGCTGTCCTTCTTCATGCGCAGCTGGGTATTGGCGGTGATGCTCATGGAAGGATCACTGAACTTTACCTTGGAGCGCATGCTCAACTGGTCCACGTCTACCGTGGCTACGGCCAAAGGTTTGAAGGAGTCTGAAGTAGAAGGTGGGCGTTTACAAGCAGAAAAAGTAACGGCCAGCAGGAGGCCGGCAAAAAGCATCTTATTGATTTTCATACAACTGTCGATCCGATATTTTTTGGTTAAGCAATTCGGAGTGACCGCCTTCTTCTAGGGCGCGCTCCCATTGCTTTAGGGCTTCGTCTACCCGATTGAGACGATACAGTACGTCTCCATAGTGTTCAAGAATGGTGCCACTTGGGCTGCCTTGGTTCACCGCCCGCTTCAGGTAGTTGGCTGCCGACTGGTATTCGCCCAGCTGATAAAGTACCCAGGCGTGCGTATCCAGGTAGGTGCTGTTGTCCGGTTCCAGCTCCACCAGCCGGGTGCTCAGGTCGCGGGCACGGTTTAGGTTTTCACCCCGTAGCGACAGGAAATAGCTATAGTTATTGAGCACAAAGAGGTTGTCAGGGTCTAGCCGCAGGGCATCCTCGTACGCCCGGTCCGATTTGGGATATTGCTTCAGTGCATTATAAGCATCGCCTAAC
>DMST01000214.1:3073-8385 GCA_003454975.1 Cytophagales bacterium
ACAAGCCGTGAAACACGCCCTGGAGGTCAGGATTTCTGAAAGCCAGCCGCTTGCCTTGCTCCAGGGCAAAGGTAGACTCCTCGTAATCTTTTTGGAGATAGAGGGCGTGGCCGTTGTAGTAGTACAGCAAGGCTTGGTTGGGAAATAATTCTAAGGCCTCCTCTGTATGGGTGACTACCTGTTCGTAGTTCTGTTCTTCCCAGTCGATGGCCACAATGTTTTGCCACACCTCGAAATTGCTGGGGTCTAGCTCTACTCCTTTAATGTATTGCGCACGCGCACCGGACTTATCGCCGGCCTGAAACAGGAGGTCGCCGTAAATACCGTAGGCCTGCGGGGCCGCAGGGTGCGTATCTACCAGAGATGCGGTTACCGTCTTTAGTGAAGCGGCAAGCTCCTCATTATCAGGTACTAAAAGGATGTATCCTGTGAGCAGCCTTAGCTTATCATCCAGATTTACTTCCTCATCGGTCACGGCTAAGGTAAGGTGCTCGATTCCCGAATCTGCTTTCCCTTCCCTACGGTACAAATCAGCCAGCACCAAGTGGGCCCGATTGTTCTCCGGGAAATCCCGCAGAGCACCTTCCAGGTACGGAATAGCGCGGCCATTTTGGCCTTGATTGAGCAGCAGGTCTACCAGAGCAAACACGTGTTCGGGTTCGTCTTGGTAGGCTTCTATCAGCGATTCGGCTTCTTCAATGGCCTTTTCTACGTCCCCTTGGGCAATGAGGATTTTTTGGATTTGGTAAGAAATCTCAGAGGATTTGCCAAAGGCCTCCTCTATTCGCCGGTAGGTTTTAAGGCCCTTGTCAATTTCTCTTTCAAACAGGTACAAAGCGGCCAACTCATACAAGTACTCGTCGGTGCCCGGAATTCGCTTCATTAACTCCTCATAGGTGCGGGCCGCATCCGCATAGTTGGTAAGTCGGGCGTGTATGTCGGCCAATTGCAGGTAATAGTATTTATTGTCAGGATCGAAGTCCACGGCCGATTGAGCATAGGAAAGGGCCGACTTATACCGCTCTTCCAAGATGTAAATCTGAGCCACCTTGAAGTGGGCTACGGGGTTTTTATCGTCTTCCTCTATCACCTTAAAGAAGGCGTCGAGGGCTTTAGAATAGTCCTCGATGAGATAATATTTTTCTGCTTCAGCCAGGAGAAATTCTACGTTCCGGCGATCTGAATCCCGGTTGGTTCCGCTGCGCTGGCGTTGTGCGTAGGTAGTAGTGACCAGCGAAAGGGATACAATACACAATAAGGTAAGCGAAATCCGCATACGGCAAATATGGCAAATGATACAAAGAAACCCAGCTACGGGGTGGGTCTTCTAGTACAACGCATTCCTGAGGGGTTTGGCTACACGGAGGTGAGAAGTTTTACTAAATTGTTATTAATGGTAGCCGTGAGAAGGCAGAAGCGGGAATCGAGAAGGAGTGAAATAGAATGCAGAAAACAGAACGCAGATTATAGAAGTGACAACTTTGGTGTAATACGTTAGAAACTCGGTAGTGGCAGATCGCGACCTGCTTTTTCGCTTATCCTATCCAGTTGAGTATAGCCGCGCTTTCATATACTGCTCCTAGATGAGTGTCACTATCGTAGGAGCCATAGAGCGGCCTAGGCGGTCCCGTATGATTGAGCACCTCCTTTGGGTTGGCTCATAGGGTAGGCCGGAGGGCGAGCCGTGAAAGCGCGACCCCATGCCCCAAGGCCGCATCAGCGGGCGTCGGCATGGGGGCATGCCCAAATCCTAATCCGAGTTCAGGTGCATAAGAGGTGCTATTGCTTACTACACCACGCACCTAATCTATAGCCGAGCCTGTGCGGTCCAGACAGGGGCTTCGAAACAGTTTTACCCCACTTTCCCCACATTTACCACTTCCTCCCACCTTTATCCTCCGCATCTGGCTCGGCCCGGCTTCTGCAAAGGAAGCGCTCTCCCACAATCCCCTTGAAACCTTCATCCGAATACCGCTTGCTCAGCACAATTTCAACCACCAAACCAATCCTGAAATACCTTAATCCAAGAAATTGCATTTACAACCCACCTATCCATTTCCCTTGGTCGGAGGAACCTCCAAATCCTGCTTAGTACCCTGATCTCGCCTTTCCTGTACCACCTTCCCCTCTTACAAAGCCCAATCGTCATTCGTCAATCGAACCAATCGTCAATCGAAGAGACTTATCCACATGACGCTCAATTTTACAGAAAAGGACATTTATCCACAGTCAACACAATGGCGGGAATCAAATATTCGTTTTCGTGGTAAAAAGTGGGAGAAAGTGGTGGAAAATGTGCACTGAATGGGCATATTTGTATAAGGATTGATGGGTGAAGCCCGACCTCATGGCATTCTTTGCAAGCGAATACGAAGTAAAGTTGGACGCGAAAGGCAGACTGATGCTGCCTTCTAAGATCAAGTCCAATCTACCCGAAGCCTCGGGGAACGAACTCGTATTGCGTCGTGGGTTCGAGCCCTGTTTGGAGCTGTACCCCATGGTGGAGTTCAATAAGCTGTTCTCGAAAATCCGGGGCCTGAACGAGTTCAACCCCGAACACCGAGCCTTGCAGCGGAACTTTTTGAGCAATACCACCCAAGTGGAGCTAGATGGGAACGGACGGATCAACCTGCCGAAGATGATGATGCGCTATGCTGAGTTGGAGAGTGAGGCCATTGTGGTAGGCATGGGCAACCGGATTGAGATTTGGAACCCCGACCAGTATCAGAAATTCCTGATCCAGGATCAGGAACAGTTCTCGAAGCTGGCCCAAAAGTATTTGGATGTCTGAGACTGACGAGCGCCCTTATCACCTACCCGTGATGCTGGCTGAGTGCCTGGAGGGCCTGGCCCTGCAGCCCGCCGGCACCTACGTAGACGTCACTTTTGGCGGTGGTGGCCACAGCCGGGCCATCGTAGAGCAGTTGGGCCAAGGCGGCAAGCTATTTGGTTTTGACCAGGATAGCGACGCCGAAGCTAATGCCGAATCGTTCCCTACGGATCGATTCACTTTCGTGAAAGCCAACTTCCGCTACCTCAAGCGGTTTTTGCGCTTGTACGGTACCAGCCAGGTAGACGGTATCCTGGCGGATCTGGGTATCAGTAGCCACCAGATCGACGAACCCGGGCGCGGGTTTAGCACCCGTTTTGAGGCCGACCTGGACATGCGCATGGACCGGGGGCAAGGCCAGACGGCGGCAGACGTTTTAAATACGTACTCCGAGGCGGATTTGCACCGCATACTTGGTATGTACGGCGAGATAAAGAATGCGAGAACGGTGGCAGCGGCGATAGTTTCGGCACGGACGAACCAGCCGCTGCAAACCTCTAGCGAACTGCGGACCCTGCTGGAGCGCTTCGCGCCCAAAGGCAAGCCCGCCAAATACCTGGCGCAGGTCTATCAGGCCCTGCGCATAGAGGTAAACGAAGAGATGGCAGCCCTGGAGGAATTCCTCATACAGGCTGCAGAAGTACTAAAACCGGGCGGACGGCTGGTAGTGATGAGCTACCACAGCCTGGAAGACCGGATGGTGAAGAATTTCATCGCGAAGGGCAAAATACACGGGGAATTGGAGAAGGATTTCTACGGAAACCCCATCCGGCCCCTGGAGGCGGTTACCCGCAAGCCCATTACGGCTACGCCGGAGGAGATTGAACGAAACAACCGTGCTCGCTCAGCCAAGCTCCGAGTCGCCACCAAGGTATAAGGGACGAGGGAAGTAGAGTTTGGGGGTTCGAATCAAGACTCATTCAACACTCAACATTTAACATTCATAATTCGCGCAGCGAAACATGGCAAAGAATACATTCAAAGTACGCCACCCCAATGAGGACCAGAAGCCCGGCTTGTGGGCCCGTATGGAGAGCGCACTGAGTTTGGATAAAATATTTGAAGAGGGCCTGCCGGTGCGGTATCTGCCCAAGGTACTTTTCCTATTGGTGATTGGTGTGTTCTACATCGGCAACAACCACTATGGGGAGAATACCCTGCGGAAGATAGACCGGATAGAGGAGGAGGTAGAAGACCTGAGGGCAGACTATACCACGCTGAAGGCGGACTTGATGTTCAAGACCAAGCAGAGCGAGGTAGCCAAACGGGTGGCAAACATGGGGCTGGAAGAAAGCCTGATACCACCCACCAAAATTGAAGTAAAAGGGGACGAATAAGAGATAGCGTAGTGAATATTAAAAGGTCCATCGTAATGCGGGTACGCATCGCCTTTCTGGCGGTGGTACTCTTTGCCGTGGCCATTCTGGGTAAGAGGATCAAGATCCAGGTGGTAGATGGTAAAGAGTGGAATCAGCGTGCGGAGGATATCGGCTTGCAATTTAGGACCATTCCCGCCACGCGGGGCAACATATACTCCGACAACGGGAGCCTGCTGGCAACTAGTGTGCCTTTCTACCGTTTGGCCTTTGACCCCACCGTAGCCAGTGATAAGGTATTCACCGAGGGGCTCGATTCCTTGTCTATACTGCTGGCCAGCTTTTTTGGAGATAAGACGGCCGAAGACTATGCCAGCCGTATTCGCGGTGCCCGCAGTGGCAACCGCCAATACCTGGTGCTTAATCGCCGCCGGATCGACTACCAAGAGAAAAAGGAGATGAGTGCCTGGCCAATCTTCCGCAAGGGCAAAGCCCGGGGTGGAGTCATCTTCGAGAAATTGGAAGACCGCGTACAGCCCTTTAGCTACCTGGGTCGTAGAACGGTGGGCTACATGAACGAAGAGGGAGGCGGCCGTGGTCTGGAATACAGCTTTAACGCCGTATTGGCCGGCCAAGACGGTTCGGCACTCTTCCAAAAGATGGCTGGCGGTAACTGGAAGTTGGTTCGGGACGGTTCGGAAATGCAGCCCCAGCACGGTTGGGACATCGAGACTACCCTGGACATTAACCTGCAAGATGTAGCCGAATCGGCGCTACTGAAACACTTGGATATACACGAGGCGGACTACGGCTGTGTGGTGGTGATGGAGGTGCAAACGGGCGAGATCAAGGCAATCAGTAATTTAACGAGAGGAGACGACGGTAAGTACCGCGAGGTGTACAACTACGCGGTGCAAGGCGTGACGGAGGCCGGTTCCACGTTCAAGTTGGCCAGCATGATCGCGCTGTTTGAAGAAACCCGGTTGAAACTCAACGATACCATTGACACTGGCAAGGGCACCTATCAATTCTACGGAGTAGAAATCAACGATGCCAAGCCAGGTGGTTACGGCCGCATTTCGGTACAAGAGGCCATGGAGAAGTCCTCCAATATCGCCGTGATGAAACTCATAGATGCGGAGTTTGGGCAAAACCCGGACCGACTC
>DMST01000214.1:8443-8884 GCA_003454975.1 Cytophagales bacterium
TATTGCCCAGCCGCTAGGCTTTCAGATGGTGGGAGAGGGTATCCCCAGCATTAAGCGTCCTGGAGATGAGGGCTGGAGTAAGATCAGTCACCTATGGATGAGCATTGGCTATGAAGTACAGTTGGCCCCTTTGCACACCCTGGCCTTGTACAACGCCATTGCCAACGACGGCAAGCTGATACAGCCCATGATTGTACGAAAAGCCTATTCGGCCAATACCGTGCATCGCGAGTACCAATCGGCCGTTCTCAACGGAAAAATCTGCTCGAAGCAGACCCTGGAAAAGCTGCGTACGATGCTGGAAGGTGTGGTGGAGCGCGGCACGGCCCGCAACATCAACGATACCTACTATCAGATTGCAGGCAAAACGGGTACCGCTCAGAAGTACATCAACGGTCGGCCTTCGCGCAATTACTACACCTCGTTTGCCGGGTACTTCCC
>DMST01000010.1:0-2700 GCA_003454975.1 Cytophagales bacterium
CCATACCTGGCCGGGCTCCCAAACCACTCCTACCGGGTCGGAATACGTGTAGGTGCCGTCGTAGTCCGTTTGCTTGAGGCGATACCAGAGTGTGCCGGCACCGCTGTTGGGGCGGTCGCGGTGGGTGTAGCTTCGTCCATCGGCATCGTAGCCTGCTCCGTCTACCTCAGCTACCTCATCCCAGAGATCCCAATCGTTTTTCCGCTCCACGGTAAAGAAATCATTGTCCCGCTCCCAGACCGTTTCCCAACGCAGCAGTACATCTTCTCCGTCGGCTTCGGCCCCGAAATAGAGCAGCTCTATTGGCAGGCTAGTAATGGCGTTCGTCTCCATGCGGGTACTACTAAAAGAGGGATACCCGGCGGTAATGGTGCGGGCGTTGCTGGCGTAGCTACCCAAGGCCCAGGTGAGGGTACTCTCGGTACCAGCTCCGGGGAAGGGCTCCAGGCTTTGCACCCCGCTGGTTTTCACCAGGCTTACCTGGTTGCTGATATAGGCCTCCAAAGCGGCGGGTGTATGCCCGTCAGAGGAGAGACGCGTATGGATGTCCGTAAATTCTTGGTTGAGTACGTAGTAGCGTACGTATACCGGGAATCCGGTGGGTTGTGTAGTGGGCTCTATCCACCAGTTGCGGTTCAGTGCGTAGTTGTCGCTGCTAGTCCGTACACTACCTGAGCCTTGCACAATCCGGACGCCCCAGCAGGTGCTGCCCAGGTTGTTGCCCACCGGGTTGATAGAAAAGACCAGGCGGCCCGTATTATCGGTCACGTGTATCCACTGGTAGCCACTCAGGTCCACACAGCTACCCCCCGCTACCGAATAGTCGGCTTGCAGGGAGCGAATCGAAGTTGCTGCTGCCAGATTGGGGCTATTGCTGTTGAACGGATCTGTATCCGTAAGGGCCTCAATGTAGTCGGGTATGCCATCACCGTCCGTATCCGTGGTGGTGGTGATAGGCCCCGTAGCGCCTCCTGCAATCAGAATGGCCTCCATGGCATCGCTGATGTTATCGCCGGAAGGGCNNTGTCCTGCGAGTCGGCCGCGCTGCCTCCCCCCGATTGCGGATCATTCGCATCGTTGGGGTTGGTGGCGTTGAGTACTTCGTAGTAGTCAGGTACCCCGTCTCCGTCCGTATCGGTGCTCAAATCGGCGGCGGCTCCGCCGTTCTCCGAAGTAATGAGCGCTTCCAGTCCGTCAGGTATGCCATCCGCATCCGTGTCGGTATCACCGCTTGTGGTAGGGCTATTGGCTTGAAAAGGATCACTGCCCTGAGTCACCTCGCGCCAGTCGGAAATACCGTCGCCGTCAGAGTCTGTAATACGAGAAATAGGAGCGGTGCCGCCATTATTGGACAACAAGTACTCCAAAGCATCCGAAATGCCGTCCCCATTAATGCCTGTGCTGGCATCGGTATCTACGGTGGGGGCTCCGGGTGATACCGGATCGTTGCCGTTGCTAGGGTCGGTACCGTAGGCTACCTCCAAGTAATCCGGGGCGCCATCGTTGTCAGCATCATTTGCCAAATCCGAATCAGTGATTAGGCCAAAGTGTGTGGCGCTGGTGAAGTTTACTCCCACAAAGGTGACCACGTCGCTGGCAAACTGTTGGGCGGTTACCGTGCGCAGAATGCCGTTACTGAAGTCGTTATCGTTGTCTACAATCAATAGGAAATCTTGCGCACTAAGGCCGCCAAAGCCTAAGCCCGTCAGGTTAAAGTCAACCTGTACCGTGCCCGGTGAGTTGGTCTGTTGTACCCCCCATATGCGGGTAAGCCTTTCGGTCGCCCCTGCGGGCAATCCGCTGGTAGATACCGTGAGGGCTCCGCCGTCGTGCCCCCACAGCAAGAAATCGCCCTGCCCTAAACTGGCCGGGTTAGAAATGGTCACAATATCGTTCCCACTAATGTTGGTGCCTGTTGATAAATCGAGGTCGAGCAGCGCATCAAAACCAATGCCTGCAATATCATTGCCGTAGCTGCTAGCAGAATACAGCGTGGTGCCATCCACCGCATAATTGCCTCCACTCAGGTCAAGGCCTACTCCGTATTTCAGAGCCAAATAGGTTTCTATCTGCCGACGGTTATCGCTACTCAGGGCCTGATCGAAGAAAATGATTTCGCCCATGTCACCCGAATACGTGCCGCCTCCGTTATGGTTTTGCCCAATACGAAATACTGCGGCAGATCCCGTGTTTAGGGTATTTCCTCCCAGGGATTGAGAAGCATCGGTTAAGCCCCCATTTACATAGATATCATTTTGATCACTTTCTGTTTTGGTCGTTACCAAAAATCCATTTCCGTTGGTAGCCGCCGTAGTGCCGTCGGTTCTGCCGTCGTTATCCGGGAACACATAGCGGAATACCCCGGAATTAACGCCTAAAAACGTTCGAACACTACCACTGATCCGCCAGTCGTATATCCGGCCGTTGCTGGTATGAGTCCCCACGTAAAATACGGTTTGGGCATTGGAACCAAACAGGGTACTGCCGGTAACAGTACCATCGCTTTGCAGAAAGTCAGCCGTGCCACTTTCATCGTACCGTATCACCGCTTGGCCGTTCATTCCGTCCGATACCAGGGTGGGTCGGGCGTTTACGCCATTCTGCCTTACCTCGCTTAGTCCGGATCCTGATATTTGGTTGGCCCAGTTACTCACGGCGCCGCCGTCCAGCGTTACCCCTTGGTCGGCCCGCAGCCACAAG
>DMST01000010.1:2734-3860 GCA_003454975.1 Cytophagales bacterium
GGCGATCCCTCCTGGAGCCAATACGGGGGGTACCGAAAGGCTAAAGAAATCTCCGTCGGCAAAAGATACGCCGGTGAAGTACACGGTGTCACCGCTAATAGAGCTGCCGCTGTATTGCGTAGCCGAAGTGAAATCTCCCGTGCTGTTGGTCAGTAGGGTGTAGCTGGCAGGACTAGTAGGCCGGTCTGCATAGCTGTCTACTCCTCCAATGTATATACGCACCGTGACGGTGCCTACATCCCCCGTGTGACCCACTCGCCACTCTGCTGGCAGCCGCTCATGAAATCCTGCGGGTAGTTCTGTAGTCTGTGGAGTGGTCACGCTGCCACCGTCTCGGCCCCAAATCAGGTACTCACCGGTATCAAAATCGTTGGGGCTACTCATGCCCACCATGGCATCAGAGGCCAGGCTCATGGAGTTGTCTTGCTGAAAACCGTGGTCCAGGTTGTAGCCAATACCGCTGATGTTGGTGGCGTGGGTAGTGTAGTTGTACAGATCGCTACCCCCCAGTGTGTAGCCCAGCGAACTTATGTCTAGCGCAATGCCGTATTTGAGCGCCAGATAGGTTTCAATATCCCTACGGTTGGCATCAGAGTTTCTGGCCGAATAACAAATAATCTCTGCAATCTGACCGCTGAATCCGCGGGTATTCACAAAGTTGTCACCTACCCGGAAGTAGGTGTCCGTGGCATTACCAAAGTCGGTAGCGTTCTCGCTGTTCTGGAGGGCATTGCCGTTGGCCAGTAGGTCAAAGCTAGTGCCACCGGCATTGTTGCGCACATTGAAGATGTAGGCAGGATCCGAGAGGGTAGCGGCGCCATCAGCGTAGCTTTGGCGGTAGTCTTGGTAGGCGTGGGTAGCAATCTCGTTGGTTTGGAAACCGTCCGTTTCTCCGCCAAGGTAGAAACCACCAAAGCTGCCTCCTTCAATACCCAGGGCAAAACCATTGGCGTTGGCCGTGGAAATGGTAAGGTCTGGGCGCAGCACAATGAAATAGTCTTGTGTGCTGAAACCGCGTAGCCCGTCCATAAAGTCCCCGTCAAAATCGAGCACGTCGTTCTGGTTCATGCCGCCTTCTACCAGCGTAGGCTGCTCGGTAGGGTTGCCTTGGGTCACATCACCACCG
>DMST01000010.1:3940-4154 GCA_003454975.1 Cytophagales bacterium
CCACCGTTGCCGCTCAAGTCGGACCAAGCCAATACGCTGGTGCCACTGGAGGTAATGCCTGCATCGGCCTTTAGCCACAGGCTCAGGTTGGTACCTACACCACCTGGGGCGGTAGTCTGTATGTCTCCGCCCAGGGTGAAATAGCCACCGTCGGGCAAATCTACTTCGGTGAAGGTCAAAGTAGTAATGCCGTTGCCGGTAGTCACTACCCCAC
>DMST01000010.1:4206-9557 GCA_003454975.1 Cytophagales bacterium
TTAGTCACTACCCCACCGCTGGTCACAGTAGCGGTAGCCAAGTCTGCTGGTACGGTGGCCCCTGCCGTCAAGGTGAGTAGGTTCACTGTGGAGTTGCGCCAGTCAATTCCCAAATCAGTTAGGTCTACGCTTACCGTTACCGTACCTACGTCGCCGGTTTCTTCCACGTACCAGATTTTTTCCAGGCGCTCAAAAACACCGTTGGGTACATCCGAAGCCGTGAAGCTATTCTCCTGCCCATTGTTGCCCCACAGCAGGTACTCCCCATTGGTCAGATCGCTGGGTGTACCCACCGTGATCAGCGTGCCTGGGTTCACACTCGTAGATTGGGCGTGCACCAAGTCCATGGTGGTTTCGTCCTGACCTATGCCCGCGATGTCTTGGGCGTAGCTAGTGTTATTGTAGATGGAAACTCCGCCAACCGTGTAGGCCTGACTGCTGATATCGAGGGTAAGCCCATATTTCACCGCCAGGTAGGTGGCTACGTCGCGCCGGTTGGCATCCGATAGGCGGCTGGAATAGGAGATTACCTCCAGAAAACCACCTTCGAAATAGTCCGTAAGTAGGAAGTCATTCCCTAGCCGGTAGGGCTGGTTGTCAAAGTTGGCAAACGTGCCTGTGTTTACTTCCGCATTGTCTACCTGCGCTCCGTTTAGGAAGATGTTTTGTCCGTTACCGCCGGCATTCAGGCGGTCATTGATTAGCAGGGGGTTGCTCAAGGCTATAGTGCCACCAGGGTCGGTGTAGCCGCTGCGATACTCGCCTGAGGCGCCGATGGTATGGGTGAGTAGCTCATCGGTCAAGCTACTGGTAGAGGGGCCCAGCTCTAACCCCGAAAAGTCTCCGGTTTCAAAACCGAGCACGTCGCCGGTATCTTCCGAACTACTGCTGATGAAGTCAGGGTCAATTACCACAAAGAATTCGCGGGTGTAGAAACCGGCCTCACCGTCAAGCAGATCCGTGTCAAATTCCAATACCGGGTAGCCATTTACCCGATTCGTGCGGTAGGTGGGGGTGTTGGCGCCTCCCAGCTGGTAGGCATGGTTGCCCACCCCACTTTGGTCTCCCCAGCCTACTACCTGATCGGTGCTTTCCAGCACCACATCCTGATTGCTTCGCAACCAGAGGGTGAGGTTGCTACTCACGTTGCCCGGGTGTACGGTAGTGTTGGGGGTGAAACTTATTTGGGTACCTGTGATGGTGATGTTGTCAAACGCAACGCCATCGTCGGTGATGCTACCATCTGAAGCAAAGAGAACCCGAATCCGGGCGGTGGAAATATCCTCCATGGCTGATGGCAGACTGATGGAGGCCGTTTGCCAGGCACCGTTGCTGCCTGACCAGCCATCTTGCCCATTGGCAATGGCATCCACGTCGCCGTCATTGTACCAATTGGTTCCCTCAGAGGTACTACCCAAGGTACTCCAACTGGAACCGTCATTGGTGCTGTATTGCACCGTCATACCATCATAGTCCTCCTCAGTTAAGTACTGGAGATCCATGGAAAAGGTAAGGGCAAACGTACCGGAGAAATCCAGCGTCGGGCTGGTTAGTGTAGCCTCGGTATCATCCACGTAATCGTTGAATGATGAGGTACGCCAGTGGTTACCATCGGCTCCTGAAAAGGAAGCGTTGTCTCGCGTGAAACCGCCCGCCTCTGTCCATCCTTCGGCACTTGCTTCGAAGGTGTACTCATAAAGGGTGCTTTGGGCGCGGGCATGAACGAAAAATGAAAAATATATGGCCAATAAAAGGGCCCATGATTTGCTTTGGAATATGATAGCAGGCATCGTATAGCCTTTTAATGAAATATAAAGAAAGTGCAATAATAAAAATTGTTTAGCTTTTGTAATGAACTGAGGCTGATGAATTTACCTAGGCAATCGGTAGATTCGATGAATGTTTAAAATCGATAGGTGAATGTTAATATTTATCCAGTTTATAATGAAACATTGGAATATTTGCTACAAAAACGCAGTAAGGAAGGGAGTGGCTAGAGGGGTGATTTTCCACTGAAGAATGGCGGTATTGTAAAATACCTATTAAAAAAATACAATGTATAGATACTGGGAACTACATTGAATAATGATCTCGACAAGCGTGGCGTGGTGGGGTATATTGATTGCGACAGAGTTGGTTAACTCCTAAATTTCCCACATTCCATTCGTTGAGTTGTAGTGGGGTTTGGCTGACGTTTTTTGGTGTCCGGCGTGGTTCGGTTGCTTTGTGTCTCTACTGGTTTACTGACAAATAATTTTCTGGACTGATTAGCTCAATTTCTGAATTATCGCTCAGCATCTGATGCAAGTATCTAACGTGGCCTGCCCCTATGATGATCAGTACGCGGTCTTCAGGGTGGGTTTGCTGTAGGATGTTGCGGTAGATGAACAGGTTGCGTTTGTACCACTCTGCTACCAATTCTACTCCGATGTTGTTGAAGTCGAAGGAGCGTAACAGATAGGGTAGTCCGTCAATTTCTTGGTTTATCTCCTGATAGTGGTAGTAAATGCCTGTGGTATCCTGCACGCGTACCGCTACCTGGTTGTAATACCGTTGGTTTTCTTGTATTTGCTCCCACTGGTTTAGATAGGTCAGGTTCTCTCGCACAGTGTGCGAGCGGAACTGCTCCTCCTGTATTTTGATGTTAGCCGCTCCGGCCTCTTGCGCTTCCAAGTAGAACTGTAGACCCAAGGTATCGGCAATGAAGTCAGCGTACTCGCCCAGCCAGGCCCCACTGTGGTCGATGGTGACTACGGGCACCCCGCCCAGCTGTTTGGCCAGCCGAAAACCCAACTGAAACACCTCATTTCGACCGCGCTCGATCTCCTCCAGGGTGATGGCATCCGCTGCATACAGGGCGTATAGGCTGTCTAGCCAAGGCTGGTAACGCGGAGGTAACTCTACCAAAATCTTAGTGGGCTGATATTCAGCCAGTAAGTTGGCTACCTCGGCTAGCTCTGCTTGGCGGTCCTCTGCGAAGTAATCGTCGATTTCCATGTTGTGGGTGTCCCGGCCGGGGTTGTCGAAGTGGTATACCCCTAGGAGTAGGGCACTCTGTTCGGGTAGCGGCTGAGGGGCCGAGGAGTCAGAACTACAAGCCCACAGGGCTAAGAGGATGAGAGGCAAGAGGTGGCCGTTCTTCATGGTAGATAGCATGTATGGGAATGAGTCAGCATGTTATAAAAGTCTGCTCCCATTTACTGCTTCTTTCCCTACCTATCCTTAGGGTGTAGGGTATATGTAGAGGGGTAGGCGCTTTGTAAATGCAGATAGAAGTGAGAAGCAGGGACTGAGAAGAAGGTAGGGCAAGTCTATGCTGGATTGCTCATTTGATGAAATGGAGTATTTCCCGATGCTCACTTATGCCTCTGTAAGGTCTGGCTACTCATAATCAGGAATATTCAACCCCAAAATGATATCCCGGTGGGCCGTCCAGTGGCCGTTTTTCTCTTTTAGACTCACAATGCCCGAGCCTCCGCGTTTGGGAAGCGTTCTTCTTACCGCATCCGTAAGTAAGGGGTCGTCGGTAAAGTAGTAGCTGTCTAGGTAAAAGGGATTTGTATCCGGCTCCTGCACGTAAATGTGGATGTGTTCGGGCTCCCGCCCGTTGGGGTAGGCTGCGGGGCGAAAGGTGTAATAAGTGAATTGGCCTTGAGCGCTGGTTTTCATCCATCCCCGGTATTGTCCATGTCGAGTTTCCCAGCCTACTGGGTTGGGCCCCGGCTGGTAGATGCCTTCCTGGTTGGTATGATACACATATACTATAATACCTTTTGCGGGTGTTTTGCCATCTTGCTGATAGACGGTTCCCGTGATTTTGAGCCGTGGTTCGGTAGTATGGTACCCCGGCAGAGTATCCGTGGGTGTTAAAGGCGGTGCCAATAGCCGGAAATCCAAGAGGGCTTCGCAATCTTGGCAGGGACCGCCCACCTGGTGCTGGGCACTCGCCGATCCCGGTTGCCCTTGGCAGGCAGTTACCAACCATCCAAACAGCAGGATTAAGCTATATTTCATTTCTGAGTTTTTTGATTGATACACTTTCCCGCTGGACGCTTAGGCTTTTCGCAGGTCCTTAAAGGCTTCTACTTTTGGGATCGGACTCCTACTTTTTCCTTTTCCGTCTCCCGAAAAGGAGGCCAAAGATGATTCCGGCACCTGCCATGATGGCAAAGGGAGCATACTTGGGCTCCTCTGGGGTTTCTTCTTCACGGGTGTCAGGGGCATCCTTCGGGGGATGGGAGCCGCTACTGTTCTGAGTGGTGTCTTCGGGATTTACCTGAGCCAGGAGTGGGGCCGTGTAGGCGGAGGAGGCTTCTTCCTTGGGCTCCGCCTGAAGGTTTTCAGCAGGGCTACTTGCCCATAGGGCTGCAAAAACTAGAAATGCCTTGATCATGCTGCAAGGTAATCAGAGCTGGGGTCCTTTGATAAGTTGTCTGCTTGATTTGAAGGCGTAGTAAGGGATTTTGAGCTGTGGTTCAGTAATGTTGAAGTAGGTGTTGCCCAAATGGGTGTCTGACAGATCCCTAAAAAACAAAGGACCGCCTCCTAGGAGACGGCCCTTGCCATTAGAAGTACAACCTGCGTACCATTACTATTATTCTCAATTTTATTCCTTCCGGAAGGATTGGCTGAAGCTTTCTTCAGTGCCCTGGATACGGATGATGTACATACCGCTCTGCAGACCCGAAACATTGATGCCGTTTTGGGCTTCGCTCATGGTCAATGATTCTACACGACGACCTAGCATGTCGCTGATAGAAATCACTGCGTCAGCTGGCATCCGCTCAATCTGAACATTCAGAATCTCGGTAGTAGGGTTAGGATACAGCTGCAGGCGGTCGTTGATCTGGGTGATCTCCAATGCCTCGCCGTGTACCTCTTCATACAGAACCTGAGTTGTGTTAGCGTCACACACATTTAGGGTGTAGTCTTCTACTTCGCCGTAGCTAGAGTTGCCGCATTCTACCGCAGCCGTGTTCCAGCGCATAACGGCGCGGAAGCGAGTATCACCCAAAGAAGCGCCACTAGGTACAGTGAAGTCGGTAGTGTACGTGTTTCCGTTGGTAGTAGTACCGCCGCCCAACTCTTCGCCAGCGTCAGCGAAGTCGCCGTCGCGGTTCCAGTCAGCGTAGAACAACCAGTTTTCGCTGTAAGTAGAGCCGGAGAAACCAGCGCTCATCGAGATGGTGTAAGTGCTGCCAGTCACTACGTTGCCTACTTGGCTAGTGAAGTCACCATAGCCGCTGTTAGAACCGGTAGTGTTGTTGATGCTAGTACCGGAGATCGCGATCAGGTCAATCCACTCGTACTGCGTGCTGCCTCCGTCGGCTGCGCAGTAGCCGGTAGGTGCG
>DMST01000010.1:9628-9760 GCA_003454975.1 Cytophagales bacterium
CAGAGACAGGTTGTCGATGGCTACGTCACCCTGCCAGGTGCTGCCCGTTTCAGCAGCAAACTGTACGATGATCTCGCTGCCTGCGTAGGTGCTTAGGTCTACACTTATGGAGTTCCACTGGTTGCCTTGGTT
>DMST01000051.1:0-193 GCA_003454975.1 Cytophagales bacterium
CGGTTTGAATGCCCGCGGCCACGGTGAAGTTCTCTGCTTCTACAGTGCCGGGTACGCTATAGGTGCCGCCAGGTCCGGTGATGACGCCTCCGCCACCACCGCCACCTCCACCGCCAGAGCTGCCGCCCCAGCTAGCGATGATGTCTTTCACTTTGCTACCCGAAGCCGTCAGAGCGCCTGGTCCCCAGCCTCC
>DMST01000051.1:256-963 GCA_003454975.1 Cytophagales bacterium
CGCCGAAGCGCCTTCATTTTTGTCATGCACCGACCAGTTGCAGTGGCTCACGTCATTGTCCTTCATCCACTGCACCCAGGTATCCGTTTCGCCATACGCCACACCGCCGTCGCCGTTGGCGTTTACCGTACCCCACTCGGTTACCATCAGGGCGATGCCTTGGCTCAAAGCATAGTTGGCCTTATCACGCAAGTACTGCGTGTGCGTACCCGCATAGAAGTGCAAGGTATAGGCGATGTTGGTGCCGTAAATCCGGTCGTTGGCCGCATCGTCCACGTCTTGGCTCCAGGTAGGTGTACCCACAATGATCAGGTTGTCTGGGTCAATCGCGCGGATGGCGTTGATCACCGTTTCGGCGTAAGGCTTCACCGTGCTGCTCCATGATACTTGCAGGGGCTCGTTGTAGATCTCATAGATCACGTTGGGCGTGTTGCCGTAGAGACTCGCCATTTCTTGGAAGAAAGCCACGGCTGCTGGGGTGTTCCACTCGGCGTGATGACTGTGCCAGTCTATGATCACGTACATATCGTTGGCAATGGCCGCGTCTACCACCGCTTGCACACGGGCCTTGTTGCTGCCGGGGTTGTCCAGATAGCCTCCGCCGTCTTCTACGCCCATGGCGGCGCGCACGATGGTGGCGCCCCAGTCATTCTTGAGCCACGCTACCGACTGGCCGTTGTAAAAGCGCTCCGCGCCCCAGCCGTCGC
>DMST01000051.1:1013-2661 GCA_003454975.1 Cytophagales bacterium
TTGCTCCAGAAGTAGCTCATGCCAGCAAAGCTGACCGCATTTCCGCTTTGGTTCACAATGCGGTTGCCGCTTACCGAGAGGTTCCCGTTTTGGGATACCTGTGCCTGGCTAGCGCCCCAGGCAAGGCAAAAGGATAAAGAGAGTAAAAAAATACGTTTCATGGTTTTCAACAGGATTTGTAATAGTGGAATAGGTCAATCAGATGTTCTATTGAACCGAACCTTAGGAGACTCGGTACCGATGTGCAGTATTAGGATGTACACTCCGTCAGGAAGACGAGCGGGATCCCACATATAGTAGATTTTGGAAATGCGTGTGATGGAAAGTATCCTTTTTGGAAAGCCGTATTCAGCGTACGGTATGTATGATGTGTGCGTGCCATAAGTCAGTTTTCGATGATTATTATCCCGGATCGGTGCCGGGGGTACCCTTCGAAATTGTGAGGAACCGGAAAAAGCTTCCGGGGGGTGATGTTGCAACAGGACGCGGGATATATAGCTGATAGAAAAAAGGGCCTGAATTGGCCAGAAATACAGTTTTTAATTTTGTACTTCAACTAAAAAATGAAATAAAGTTTCTTTAATTGAAAAAAAGCGATGATTCATATGGAACAAATACCCCCGCTTTATCCAAAGCATAGGCCTACTATTGGCCATCACTTTTAGATTCATTTTATAAAAATAAAACGCCTGGATGGATAGGTGATCTAAAAAATAGGTTCGCAAACCTTGTAGTTTTCTTTCTACTATTCAGTGCTGAGCCTAACCTACGGTTTCCAATTACCGACATCGGTAACCACTCATTTCCAAACCTCTAAATATTGGTCCCGAGAACTTTCCAAGTTCCACTGGGCACTGGGTTTGGGCAGAATGTGCCGCCACCGCATGAGGGCAAAGCCTTTTAGCGGATACCGGATCACCCAAGGTTGAATTTCTTGGTCCAACAGAAAGCCTTGGGGTAGCAGAATGGGCAATCCCATAGCCGGAGCTAAATTGAGCGAGCCCGAAGTTTTGACGGTTTGGTATTTTTCGTAGCCCGGTTGCCCGGGATGCAACAAGGGCAATATGGCTTGGCAAGACCGAAGCTGTTGGTTGAATTCGTACTGGGGCAGTCGGTGGGTAGACCAACGGAAGTAGTGGGTAAGTTCGCGGTCCTTGATCTCCTGGACAATGTCCGGTCCATCCTGTGCAGAATAATCACCTAGAAGATAAAAGAGTACCTCATCCAGCGGAGGTCGAATCTGTTCCAAGGCATGAAATAACGCTTGGTAATCGCGCCGCGCCCGCAAGGCGTGCCCAGGGATAGCAATCACGGTGGTGTCCTCCTGAAGGAAGGGCGAGCGAGCGACTCGCTGGTAGTGTGGACTAGTGGCATCCTCCAATATTACAGGCCACAGGGTGCCAATTCGGAACCGAACGGCGTTTGGCGGCAGGTATTCATGCTGGTGGGTGCGCAATACCCAGTACCTCCGAAAGCGGGTATTGATAAGACGCTGGGAGCGCTTAGGGCGTAGTCGGTTAGTGCTGTGCAGCACAGCGGCGGCTTGTACCCTAGGTAAGAACCAAAGCCCGAAGGCAAGTCGCCGGCCCATATTACTGGTGAGGGTATTCACGGCAAGCTTCTGGATGCGATGCTTGCGCAGATGCTA
>DMST01000051.1:2723-10413 GCA_003454975.1 Cytophagales bacterium
GCAGTACCCTCCATGGTTTTCGCCACCGGGCCCAAAAGCCCTGAGTGGGTAGGGCGATGACGGTGCGGCCGGGCAAGTGATTTTGTACTGCCTGTACAAAGGTCTCCGGCACGGCTACCCACACGGTGTGCCCGCCAGCTTCTAAATAGTATACCTGCGGGTACAAGGTCTCCAGGTGGGCATTATAAAACTCCACCACGAGGGCACGTGGGGCATTCATCCGTCTAGCGCCTCCCGGTACACTTGCAGAGTTTTCTGAATCATGCGCTCGTGCGAAAAGTGTTCTGTCAATTGCTGCCAACCGCCGTTCCGCAGCTGGTCGGCAAAGTCCTGGTCTCCAAGAATACGCATCACTTGCTGGGCCAGCTGTTTGGGTTGCCCCACATCGGCCAGCAGGCCGGTATGCTCATGGCGCACCATTTCGGGAATGCCCCCGGTGCGGGTAGCTACCACCGGCACTCGAGCAGCGTACGCATCCAGAATGGCCGTACCCAAGCCTTCTTCCCGGCTGGGCATTAGCAGCACATCCAGCTCGGGCAGGATAGTATCCAATTGGTGCAAGTACCCTGTGAAGTGCACTTGCTCTGCAAGGCCTAATGTCTCCGCTCTCTGTTTGAGCAGGCTACGCTGGGGCCCCTCCCCCAACAGAATGTAGTGAGCGTCCAACCCTTGGCGATGTAGCTGGGCGGCAGTTTCTAAAAATGTGTGGTAGTCCTTGGACGCTTCCAAGGCAGAGGCATTCCCGATCAAGGGAGTACGCTTGGGGATGGCAAAGCGCTCGTGGAGCCAGGTATGGGGAGGAGGGGTGGCAAAACGCGCCGGATCTACTCCGGAATGCACGGTGAGGATGCGTTCGGGCCGCTTCAGGTAGCTTTCCATACCACGACGGATAGCATCTGACACGGCCAGGTAGCGCACGATACCGGGATAATTATATTTCCAGCGCGAGAACCACCTACTGCGCAAGGGTGTAAGAATACGGCGGGAAAGTACCAGTGGAATACGGGACCTCAGCCGGGTATGGGCCAATACGGTTTGACTGTGTGCCGAGGCAGTATGCAGGTGAATGAGGTCGAAATTCTCCTTTCTTAGCAGGGTTTGCAACCCTCGAAAGGTGGTACGGTCCCAGCTGCCCCGGAAGGGGAGAGTTGTATAGGCAACCCCCCGCTGCTGGCAATATTTCAATAGATCTGAGCCCTCCCGGCAGGCTACATGGGTATCCACGGAGTGTGTGGGTAGCCCCTCCAGAAGGTAAGCCAATTGTTGCTCGCCACCGCGCCAGTTCCTGGCTGAATTTACCTGCAAAATCTTCATGGATACCCTACGACAATCCTTTTTGAGTATGGTCCCGGTAAGCTAAAGTAACCCAATTTCTTAGTAAGCAAACCCATGTTTTTAGATTGGAACGCCAATTCCGATTAGGTATCTTTCCTAAAACCCGCCACCCCATGCTTTCCCAACAACACACCAGTCAGATCACCATCAGCACACCCGATTTGGAAGCCTCCCTACAGCACTATGCCAAACTAGGTTTCCGTCTGGTAGGCAAGTCTCAATCTCCCAATCCTTGGGCTTACATCACGGATGAGAGCCTGTTGCTACTCCTCAGCCAGGATGATCAGAATTTTTTCGGGCTCACCTATTTTCTACCGGATGTGGATGCCTTGTTGAAACAATTGTGGGGAAGGGAAATCTCACCAGCGGCAAAGCAGGAAGACGAAAGGGGCACCCGGTTTGCGCTGCTCTTAAGCCCGGACGATTTTGGTATTGCCTTGGTGCGCCATACAGGGGAGGGCATTTTCCAACCTAGTGGGCCCACCTTGAAGACCTTTCCCCCAGAGGAAATGGGCAACCCCAAAAAGTACCCCAATGCTCAGCTAGGCATCTTCGGGGAGTTTTGCCATGCAGTAGTGGACTTAGAGCGGTCCAAAAGTTGGTGGGAGAAGCTGGGTTTTGAGTCTCTGTCAGTGAATGCTTCGCCCTATCCCTGGGGCATTCTTGCGTTGGGTCAGCACATCATTGGCTTGCACCAAACCAAGGATTTTGACCGGCCAGCCCTCACCTATTTTGCCAAAGACAGTGGCATGAAGGCCGAGGCCCTGCGCGCTAAGGTAGGAACACAAGTGCGGGAGTTTGCCGGTACCGGCGGTGATGCCAATAACGTGGTGATTTCCTCACCAGAAGGCCAGCAGGTGTTTCTGTTTAGTTTCTGATTTCCATTGCCTTAGATCGTTACTGCCATCTTTACCTCATCAAAATCACTCGCAGCCAAGGGTGGATTTAGAATTTCGGCTACGGAAGTGGCAATGCCTTCACTAATGGCATCTGTGGGCAGGTCATTGGCATCTTTACCAAACGGATCTTCAATTTCTTCGGCGATTAGCTCCAGGCTTCCCAGTACATAAAACATTAGTGTAGCAATAAGGGTGGTCCAGTAGCCAAACTCGAAGGCAAAGGTGAAGGGCATGGAAACGATATACACGAACATGAACTTCTTCAGGAAGATGCTGTAGCTGTACGGGATAGGAGTTTTCTTGATCCGCTCGCAAGCACCCAGAATATCAGCCCAGGCAGAAAGTTCCTGGTTGATGGCAATGTACTGCTCACCGGAGATTTCTCCGCTCTGGAGCATTTCGTGCACCCGACGGTGCATTTGCCCGCTAATCCAGTTGGGCTGGTGTTCAATTTTTTGGGGTGTGGCACCTGTCACTTTTGTGTTACGCAGGTGCTCCTTGAGTACCATCGGAAACCGGGAAATCAGTTCAGTAAACATCTCCCGGCGCTCGGTATCCTCATCAGGCAGCCAGGCGTGCAGCTTAATAGCCATATTGCGGCTCACGTTTACCAAGGCTCCCCATAGTTTGCGGCCTTCCCACCAGCGCTCGTAGGCAGTATTGGTACGGAAAACCAGCAACAATGAGATAACCAAGCCTAGCAAGGCGTGTAGTTGGGTGGTGCCGTGTTCCAGGGGAAGCACCTTATGTTCCAGATAGGCGATAGTAGCACTAAAGAGTGCTAGTGAGAACATGGCGGGGAGCAACCGGCGAAAAGTGTCACTCTTGTGAAATTGAAAAATTAACCCCCACCATTCTTTGGGGTTGTACTTTACCATCGTAGGGCGATTGATGTGCTTAAAAAACGAAAACAACCCACAGGCTAGGCTAGCGTGTGGGTTTGCTTCCTTGTTGGATAGTAAAGCTACTACAACTCTACGATGATTCCCACCGTGGGCAGAATGGTTTGCCCGGCCGTGCTGGGAATAAAACGGGGTACGTAGCTGGCCCCTTCGGTGAGTGAAGTCTCGATTAACGGCACGCCATCTTCATCCCGTTGGATGGCAAGCAAGTCCGGTCCGGCTGGCTGGTAGTTGTACAGATTTTGTACATCAAAGTATAGGTCCAGTGTCCACTTATTAAAGAACCACTTCTTGTCGATACGGAAGTCCAGCTGATGCGAAGCAGGTAGGCGTTCTGAGTTCAACTGGCTGAAGTCCAGCACCCCGCCAGGGCGGGCATTCCAGTTATCTACCAGCAAAGAGGTATTGACATCGATGGGCGTAAAGGGAGCACCGCCAGCAAACAGCCACCGCACGCCAATTTCCACGTCACCGGCAAACTTTTTACCGCCGGTAAGGCTCACCACGTGCCGGAAATCCCAAGCCGAGGGTTTGAACTCGCCGGTCTTATCGGCAAACTCACTACGCACCAGCGTGTAGGCTACCAAACCGTAAAAACCCTTGGTCAGTTTCTGCTGAGCCAGCACCTCTAGCCCGTAGGTGCGGCCTTCAGAGTTGGACACAATGGGGTCGTTGCCCACCACCCCGAAATCGGCACCCAAATTGGCCAGCGAGATGGAATCAGTAAGCAAGAACGGATAATCGTAGTAGCGCTTATAGAAGCCCTCCACACTAATCTTGGCCGTATTTTCAAAGGTATATTCTACCCCACCCACCAAGTGACGGTTTTGCATGTACTTCACCCGATCTTGGTTGGCAAGCTCTTCCGTTTCGGATTCTACAAATCCGAGCACGGTGTAGGATGGAAGCTGGTAATAGATGCCCGTATTGAAGTTGAGGCTCAGGTTGGGGGTGAAATAGTAGGAAGCCGAGAAGCGAGGCGAAAACTGATCGAGCATATTATCCATTAGCTCCGAATAGTTGTTGCCATCCGCGCGGAACCCCGTAGCCAGCACCAGTCGCTCACCTAAGAAGCCTTTACTCACTTGCCCAAACACGCCCCACTTGTGCATATCCAGTGCACTTGAGAAATTTCGCTCTTCCGTACCGAAAGGAGTGGGAATCTGCTGGAAGGTATTCACATTGTATTTGGCGTACTCATAGTTGACCCCGTAGGTCACCTTGAACCCATCGAAATTGAAATAGTCCTCCGCCCGGAATTTATTCTCAATTTCCTGGCTCAGGTAGTTCGAAAGTAAGTTGTCCTCGCTGCTGTCATCATTGTCTGCGTACTTGAAATTGCGGTTGTTGAGCATATTCCGGCTCACCACCAGCGTGGTAAATCCGTTGTCGCGAAAGCGCTCGTACTTAGCCCCAATGGTATAGTTCCACTGGTCTTGCACCGGCAGGGTTTCCAGCAGAAACTGCTGCGACTCGGTCTCGTTGGCTTCCAGGTTGAGGTCGAACAAGTCCAAGGCCCCTAAACTAATAATGGAAAGCTGATTGTTCTGGTTGAACTTCACCTTGTATTTCAGCTGGTAGTCGTTGTAGATGGGCAGAAAGGGCAGCTCCAGCAATTGAAACAGAAACTGCAAGTAAGATCGCCGGGTGGATACAATCAGAGTAGAATTGTCCGTCACGGGGCCTTCCAGGGTGATACCCAGGTCGCTGGCTCCCACAATGGCGTTCATCGTCCATTTATCGTCCCGGCCGTCTTTCTGCCGAAAATCAAAGATGGAACTCAGGGCGTTGCCTCGATTGGCTGGGAAAGCCCCCGAGTAGAAGTCTACGTTTTGGATGAAATCCACATTGATGAGCCCTACCGGCCCACCACTAGACCCCTGGGTCTGAAAGTGGTTGATCACCGGTACCTCAATACCATCCAGGTAGTATTTATTTTCCACCGGTGCTCCACCCCGGATTATGATGTCGTTTCGGAACGAAGCCGTACTGGCCACCCCAGGTAGGGAGCGCACTACCCGAGAAATATCCCGGTTACCTCCCGGGTTTCTACGGATCTCGTTGGGACCAATACTGCGCAACGACACCGGACTTTCGTCAGGCTTGTAGAAAGGGGAAGCCACTACCTCTACTCCTTCCAGGGTCTCTACCTCCTCCACTAAAGGAAACTCAATAATGGCCGGGCGAGAGTTGGTCACTTGCACTTCAAAAACAACCAGTTTTTTAAACCCAACGTAACTTACTTCAAAGTTATACTCGCCTGGGGTGAGGCCGGTAATCTCAAAATTGCCGTCCAAGTCCGTTACGGCACCCTTAGTGGTTCCCTGAATGACTACATTTGCAAAAGGAATGGTTTCGTTATTCAATTGGTTGAATACCCTACCTCGCACCATACCATTTTGGCCTAAAGCCGTGGTAATCAGGATAAAGTAGGCTGCAATAGCCAAAAAAGTTTTCATGGTAGGTTCAGTTCAAACGGTGTGATTGCTCAGACTCTTTGAACCATCATCCTACAAGGTTGTTTTTATTTTCGGTAAGTTTATTACGAGTTTGTAATAAGAAATATGAAGGATCGACTCGAAACAGGGATTGCATTATTAAAGCATTGGGAGGAATTTTCTCAACAAGAAACGGGAAAAGATCTGGCCCAGTTTGGCGCTTGGTTGCAACTGGAATACGAAAGCCAAAATGAGGACCTTTTGCAGCAGGCCCTGGCCCAAGCACCTAAGGAAGTGCAAGGCAGTCCCAACTTGTTGGATGCTCAGATTTCCTTTACCTGGGGCCGTTTGATGCGTTTTACGCAGATATGGGCCAAGCGGGCTTTTGCTGATACGCCCATTCGCACCCTGGATGAGTTCGGCATCCTGATGTACATCTGGCAACAGCAGTCGCCTAAAAAGTCGGAAGTGGCCCAACACTCCCTTATGGAACAGACCACCTGCTTCGAAATCATCAAGCGTTTTCAGCGGCAAGGATTAGTTGAAGAATTTCCAGATGAGAACGACAAGCGAAGCCGTCGTATTCGGTTGTCAGCGGAGGCCATGCAAATGGTGGGTACTATCCTTCGGCAGAAAGCAGAAACACTTTCTACCTTGCTATTAGGTACCATGTCTCAAGACCAGAAGATGGTGATGTGGGATCTGCTGCGCTCCCTAGAGCGCTTTCATACGAACGTGCTTGATGAGAACCCAGAGGCGGGCATTGAGGAAATTGTGGCCGGGAATATTAAGTAGCTTTTAATAGCTATACGCACATTTGAGGTACTCCCCGTTCAACCGGGACCTCCCGGATCAGTAAAGGAAGTCGTTATGCTTCCCCAAACAGCCGCTGTGCGACACCAGGCCACTGCGAATCGTGCACCTTGGCTACGTGCTCCACGTGCGTCATGCTATCGATGGTGTCATAGAAACTCATGGTGCATCGGCTAGGGGCATAGGGTGGGTCGTCATCAATTACCGGACCGGCCACTCCTGCCACTGTTTCACCGGTTTTGTGCCGAAAGGTGAATAGATGGTAGGTAAGCACCATGGGTTCCCCCAGCCGTTCCCAGCCTTTCTCAATTGGGCCTAAATAAGCCATCTCTTCGGCTACCTCTCCCAATTCTGCAGGGTGCAGTAGGTAAAAAGCCAGATCGGAAGCTGCGGCGGCTTCGTGGTTGACGAATTTCTCGGGAAACAAATAAGCCAGCCCCGCCTGGTCTAGTAGCCGGTACAGCATGGATCGAATCTCAACCTGCTCAGCCAATTTCTGGACCACATCTTTATCGGGAGCTTGGTTTGCCTCCATTGCATCGTATACCGGCTTCAGCGCGGCTACCACCTTTTCGTCACGTTCCATCAGCGCCCGACGGCTAGCACTGCCCCGGTTGCGACGGATCAGAAAGAACAGGAGCAAAAAGCCCAGTGGGATCAGGGTCCATTCCATGGGCCAAAGAAACGGATTATTTACGAATGCCAGATAGCAAGGTTGGGGAATTCATCCTTGTGAGTGGTTGTCTTTTTTAAAGGCACATAAGCAATCAAGGAGGAAAATGAAAAAGCACCGAGTATACCCGGGTATAGATAACCTAGGTACGCTCCGTGCCTATTGAAAAGGTCCTGCTATGATGAAACTACCACATACCGCAGGCAGAGTGGTCGTGCGAGCCAATGGGTGAGCCCGGAGGCACATCTGCAGGTTTGGGGAAGGTGAAAGGCTCAGGTTCGGCCATCCACTGCTTCATCATCAGCAGGGCGTACTGGTAATGTGCTGCCCAAGCCCGGTTGCCAACCTCCGTTTGAGTCTTTAGCCAATCCATCAGTTGCATCAGCGAGGCATAGGCCATGGCACGGCTTTGATCAGAAGCACCTTTGTCCAGCGAGAGGTTCATGATATGGCGGAGCGTTACCATGTTTACCGTACGCTGCACTTCGCCCATATAGCCCGGCTGGGGTGTTTTTTTCCAAGTCGTTATCAACAAATCACCCAATACATCGTCTAACCCCAGGGCATTGCCGTTGCGGCTGTTTTGTAACACCAGGCGGTTGGCCCGGGCGGGGTGCAACATTAAGCTTA
>DMST01000051.1:10452-11532 GCA_003454975.1 Cytophagales bacterium
TAGGGTGGCCGTGGCCCCATTCTCAGCCGCCACTAGGGGATCAAACATCACACTGGTACGCCCTTTGAAGCTTTCGCGGTTGCGGCCAAAAGCCAAAGGCATGGGTGGCAGCTGATCCAGGATCGACTCCGGCACCGCCAAGTGCTCTGGTTTCAGCGTTGCCAGCAGGGCTTCCAGGGCAGCTTGCTGGTCTGCGGCCGAAACTGGGGTCAGGGCCGATTGTCCGTCACCACGCACCGCGTAGTTATAATCGAACCCGCCTAGCAGCTTCACCGCAGCTTCCACTTGGTAACGATGGAATAGGTACAGCGGCACCAGCGTTTGCTCCATCATAGCCAGGGGCGTTCCCTCCGGAATGTTGTTTTGGCCAAACTGCTCCAGCGCCTTTTGACGCACCTCCATCACGCGGTTCAATTCTGCCGTGGGGCTCTCGCCGCTGTCCCGCAGGTGCGCGTAGGCATGTGCCCCGCCTTGGGGCCGGGCATCTTGATCACTGATAAAGCGGATGCCATCTGCCAGTGCGTCTAGCAACACCTGCTCTCCGGCAGCCTTCTCGTCGGTACCCTCGGGGTATTCGGCATAGCCAAAGGTGATGGCCACCTTGTCCCACTCACCAATGTTCACGTCGTAGGCTTCGGATAAGTCAAAGGTACCATCCTCTTTCAGCTGGATGTAGGGGTGGGGGTAGTCCATGACTGAAGCGCGGTTGTTGGTGCTGGCAATGTAGTTGTGTGAGAGGCCCAAGGTATGACCTACCTCATGGGCCGACAGCTGACGCAACCGAGCCAGCGCAAACTCCAGCATTTCTTCGGGCACTTCTTGTCCGGCCATGTAGGGGGCCAAAATGGCCTCAGCAATCATGTAATCTTGCCGCACGCGTAAAGAGCCCAGACTCACGTGGCCTTTGATGATCTCGCCCGTCCGAGGATCGCGCACCGAGCTACCGTACGACCAACCGCGGGTGCCACGGTGTACCCACTGGATCACGTTGTAGCGCACATCCATGGGGTCAGCACCTTCGGGCATCATCTCCACGCGGTAGGCATCCTGAAACCCAGCGGCCTCAAAAGCCTGGTTCCA
>DMST01000009.1 GCA_003454975.1 Cytophagales bacterium
CCTAACCCAAGAACAGCTCAACCGAGCCCATGGCAACGAAAAAACCACACTCCCCGAAGGCCTTACCCGGCCAGCGCACTGGACTAAGACGGAAGATCCAGCTCAGGAATCCCCTTAAGGCCTACTGAATCCACCGTAATAGGAGCCGTTTTAGACGCCAGGTAACCTTCTAGCTGTTTGCGGTTTAGTTGATTTTTTTACGCCCAGCACCCATTGAATTGGTGATTTTCTGTATCTTTTTTCAGCAATCATTTAAGCAAGGATACACATGTCAGATAAGATGCAAGACCCCGCTAGTTTGGTGGTTTCTAGTGAGAGTGGATACCAGGTAAGGCTAGACGCAAAAAAAGCACTGGTACACGTATTAGGTGCCTTCGGGGCAGCGGCTAACCCTTTGGCATGGGGTAAGGTTGCAAAGGAGGTCGGCGAATTGCTTAGGGCTGTCTCGCTTGAATCTACCACCGAGAAGATTGCCTACCAATATATAAACGAATGTGTGGTGCTTGCACTAGGAGAGCTACTAAAGGCCTACCAGAATTGGTTTGAAAAAGGGGATATTGACCTAACCTTGTATGCCGATTCTCTAGCAAGTATTCTTCAGAAGATTGAATTCACCATTACCCCGGACTTCTTTCAGCACCCTGAACGGTTAGAGGCTGCTTCGGAGGTAAAAAAGGGATTAACCGCCTGGTTGAAGGAAACGGAGCTTTCAGAAGACAAGGTAAAAACCATGGTTGCTGCCTTTCCTCCCATTTTCCTAAGGCAGCTGATTTCTACCTGGCATTCCTCTAATGCTTCTGCCATTCTAGAAAGATTTGATCACCCCTTTCAACAGGCTTGGAACAACCAAATGTACCGGGCGCATCTGGCTTCCTATTATGATCAACCCGTATTGGATAACAAGCAAATGCGCTTGGCTGACCTCTACATAGAACCGCAGTTTTTCACCTACGTAGAGTGTTTCCGTGAGGAGGATGACCGGAGATTTCAACAAAATGAACAGGAAACGAACGAGGAACCTTTTAAGGATCCCTTGCGGAAACTCAATCTCCACGGATATATAAGCCGGTGGTTAGTAGATGAAGACCCACTAGACTTGGAGTACCCCAATACCCAGGTGCAAATGTTGATGGGATACCCTGGGCAAGGTAAGACTAGTTTCTGTTCACGGTTGCTCCATGATTGTATCCGGAAGGGAGCTTGGGACGGTAGCGTCTTGCATGTAAAGCTGAGGAACCTCAAAGAAAGCAGGGTAACCAGTTTGGTAGCGGATCCGCTGGAGACCATCATCAAGTATATGGTAGGTGATGACGAGCATTTCAAAGCAGAGCTGAAGGTGACGACCATGGGGAAGGCCCTTTGGGTACTAGACGGCCTGGATGAATTGTATATGAAATCCGGCTTGAGTAAAGATGCCATCTCCTCTTTTTGTTGTACCCTAGCAAGAGAACTGGAACCCTATCCCCAGGTGAAATTGCTGCTCACTTCGCGATACGGCTACGTGACTTTGCGTAACCTACCTACATCGGATATTACTACCCACCGACTAGAGTTGATGACAGTGGACCAACAGATTCAATGGCTGCGCAACTTCAACCAATTTACCCCCACAAGCCTGACCATCAAAAACTTGAAGGAGATTCCGAATAAATCCTCTGCACATAACCATTTGAAAGAGTTTGTAAACCAACCCATTCTACTGCACCTGTTGGCAACCAACGACAAAGGATTGCACGAGATCAAAAACAAAACGGCATTGTACGAAAGCCTGTTTGATACCCTGATCAAGAGAAAGTGGTCAGCCGACAAAACGTTAAAACAACATAAAAAACTGAAGGAACAACACCTGAAAGATTATTTGGGATTTGTAGCCCTCAAAATATACCAGTCACCTTACGAATATGTTCGGTTAGATGAACTAGAGGGACATAAAACGGATGAGTTTAAGAAAAAATTACAGGGTGTACCTACCGAAAATGCCCTCAGTGCCCTAATGATGTCATTCTACATGCGGCAGGTAGAAGGAAAGACTGCCCGAGATCGTGAGGATGAAAATTATGCCATTGAGTTCTTACACAAATCCCTGGTAGAGTATCTGGTAGCCCACCACATATATAACACAGCTTTGAAACTCTCGTCCTACGATGGCGATACGGAAGAATACGATTCAGTGTCTCCGGAAGATATATTGGGGAAGCTGTATCCAGTATTGGGGCCCCAACATATCAGTGTAGAAGTGCATGGTTACTTAGTGGAACTCTTGCAGGGCATTCCCATGGCCCGTAAGAAGGCTTTATTTGAGCTCCTTTCACAACATTTGGAAGCCTTAATTCTTCGAGACTTTTATCTGGAGGGTGTTTTTTCCTTAGGCAAGGTGCCCAATTCACCTTTGGAACAAGCTATGAGCGTGTTTTATGGCTATTGGACGGTATTGTCCTATCTCACGCAAGACCAGCGTGGTGCCGATAAGAGCCTACCCTCAGATATCATTCCTAAAAAGGCATTACCCCGTTTTTTTCAGTTAGTACTTACCTATCGCCAACATGAGGATACCCCGCTCTTACTATCCGGTCTTGAGTACCCTAATCTTCAGGGG
>DMST01000383.1:0-5676 GCA_003454975.1 Cytophagales bacterium
AGGGTAGGCAGCTTTGCCATCCCGATGGCGAAGGCGATGGGTGCCCACGTGACCGGTGTAGACAATGCGGGCAAGCTGGACCTGATGCGCCAATGGGGCGCTGACGAGGTACTAGACTACCGAAAAACCGAATATACGGCCCAGGATGAACGCTATGATGTGGTGCTCGACAACGTGATGCAGCATCCTCGCCGTAACTACCGTCGAGTACTCACGCCTACCGGCCGTGCTGAAATAGTAGGGGGTAAGATGAAGTACGTGATGCCCACCTTGTTCAAAACCATACTCAATAGAAAAACTCCGGTCCGGGTAGTGTTGCACAATCCCAATGCTACTGACCTGGGCCGACTCCTTCGGCAATGGCAAGACGGGGTATGGACTCCTCAACTCGATGGAAGCTATTCTTTAGAAGAAGGCCCGAAGGCCTTTGCCAGGATTGGATCTGGGGAGGTGCGGGGGAAGGCGGTAGTAACGCTATAATAGGCTTAAAATCAGTTGCTTATATCTGAAATGCCCCTTTGGCACTTCCGGCCACACCTTCCCATTTCCGTCGATTTGATCAGTGGTAGCACTTCATACCTCATGATAACCCTTGATCTTGGTGGTTTAGACAAATTTACATTTGCTGATCATTTTATTGCCGTCTTTTGACTTGTGATTTGTGTCCAAAAGGGAGGTTCAGCTAATGGCCTTATAACGCAACAACAATGAATCAAAAGAACACGCTAATGCTTGGTGCACTGCTGCTATGCAGTGTGCTGAGCTGGGGACAAACACCCCAACAAATTCAAAACCAGGAAACTTTTGCTCGCCTGTACGGCTACATCCGGTATTTTCATCCGAGTGACGAAGCCACCGCTATCAACTGGGACCGCTTTGCTGTTTATGGGGCGGAGCAGGTGTCTTATGCTCAAAATCAGGAGGAGTTACTGGCTACCCTGAAATCACTTTTCCTACCCATTGCCCCTACACTACAGCTAGTACCCGAGGAAGCAACAATTACTTGGGATGCGGCGGAGATAACTCCACCAGACGTAGGCAAATATGATGTAGTAGCCTGGCAGCACCGTGGGGTGGGAGTCAGCAGTAATAGTGTATACAAAAGTGCCCGGACCAATAGGCCCATTGTATTGCCTGCGGAGGATGTATGGAGTGCATCTAGCAAAAAGCTATCGGCAGAACCGCACCGGGGCAAGGATTTCCGGCTGCGGGCCATGGTAAAAATGAACCCCAGCGATGGGGATAGTTTTGCTCAGCTTTGGTTTCGGGTAGACCGCGCCAACAATCAGGGTTTGGGCTATTTCTACAACATGTATGACCGCCCTATTGGTAAAACCGATTGGGAATTGGTCAAGTTTGAGGGCACCATAGATGAGGACGGTGGCAACCTGGTCATGGGAGCGATTTTTAGGGGATCAGGCGATTTGTGGATTGATGATTTTGTGGTTGAGGTGCAAGAGGGCGATGAATGGGTAAAGATCATTGAGCATGATTTTGAATCTGACCAAGAAGGGAAGCGACCCGAGGATTGGTCTGCCGCTTCAAGGCCCGATCTATATACCGTAACTACTTCGGCTGAGGAAGCTTACTCGGGTACGCAAGCGCTCCACTACGTAGGCGAAGAAGGTGGCCGAATAGTAGAAGGGCGTCTATTGTTCGATGAAGTACCAGAAGTAGGCGAATATGTAGAAAAGCCCATTGGGGCGGGGCTTATGGCGGTATTTCCGATAGCCTTGTACGGTACCGAAGAATACACCTATCCTCAAGGAGATCCTGCAGCCCTGGCTCGTTTGCAAGAGGAAATCACCAATAAGGTACCGAGTGCCCTTTCCGCCAGGGTGCTCCCCGTTAGGCTTGCCAGTACAATCATTACCTGGAATGTATTCCAGCATTTTTATCCCTATTTCGAGCTGTTGGATCTGGACTGGAACGAGGCTTTACGCACATCGTTGGCCGCTTGCTATACGGACGATTCCGTGGAAGATTTTCACAAAACGTTGAAAAAGCTGGTAGCCCAGCTAAAGGACGGTCATGGAGGGGTTCGGCTGATGGGTGATGCGAATTTTGGGTACGTGCCGGACATTAGCTGGCGCTGGGTAGAAGATCAACTTGTCATACGTAAAGTATGTGATGAGGATATTGACTTGCAGGTGGGAGACATTGTGATCAGTATAGCGGGCCAAGACCCCAAGCAGTATTTTGAAACGCTGGAACCGTTTCTGTCTGCCGCACACGAAACCCGCATGCGCGTGATGGCTGAACGGGCCGCGCTGGACGGTGGTCTGGCCTCGGAACTGCAACTACAGATAAAAGGGCGATCAGAAGAGGTTACCTTGACCCGCACTGAGCCCACTGGTAATTATTACAGCGGTTGCCAAGGGTGGGATCGTCCTGCCTACGAAATGGTGGAGGAAGGCATCCATTACATCAACCTGGACTTGTACCCCATGGACTCCATTGATGCCCTGATGCCCGAATTGAAAACAGCCAAGGGTATTATTTGTGACCTACGCGGCTATCCCACTGGCCGAAACCACATGCTGATTCAGCACCTGCTTCCGGAGCAGGACGACGATAAATGGATGTTTGTACCCCATATTTTGTACCCTGATTATGAAAACCTGGTCAGGTTTGAGGAGTTGGGTTGGAGCCTGAAACCAAAAAGCCCTCATCTGGACTGCCCGCTGGTATTTCTTACCAATAGTGTGGCTATCAGCTACGCTGAGAGCTATATGGGTTTTATTGAGGGCTATGATCTGGCAACCATAGTGGGTCAGCCTACGGCGGGCACCAACGGAAATATCAACCCTTTTCGTGTGCCCGGTGGCTTTTCCGTCTTCTGGACCGGCATGAAGGTACTCAAGCATGATGGTAGCCAGCTACACGGAGTAGGGATCACCCCGGATGTGTATGTAGAACCCACCATGGAAGGGGTACTTGCTGGCAAGGACGAGTACCTGGAGAAAGCGTTGGAGATATTGAGACTGTAGGTACTTATCTTGGACCTCAAATAAGGCTGCTTTCTGGCAAGGAGGGTGGCCTTAGTTAGTGTATTAGCGAATTCCACGGGAAGCATTTCCGTTGGGTTCGCTTCACCTCGGAATGAAGTTGGGGTGTTTTTCTTCATGAAATAAGGAAGCCCCGGCTCTTGGCTAAAACCATTTTTTGGGGAAGAGTGCCTCCTGCAGTACCTATCTAAGGAAAGGGACCTCCCAAACCTTTGAGAAGTTGGGCGCGTTTTCTAACCATGTGGGCATGATGAGTGGCTGTTGGATAACACCTGAACTAAAGGAGGACAATGAAAGAACCCTTCCGCCTGGTTAGTCTACTCCCTTCGCCAGAAGTATCGCTGTACATTAAAGAATTCTTTTACTTGGTAGGGGAGTGGGGATCGCCACAAACCATGGTGGCCATAGACGATGGCTGTTACGATTTTATGTTCTTTCAGGAGGAAGAAGCTACGCTCTCCTACGGTGAATCTTCATCGCAAGCTATTCAACACAAAGCCTTCACAGTACACCCGTTTGCCCCTCCGTTGGCCTACAATTTTGGAGAACAGATGCATTTTTTTTCGGTGAAGGTGCAGCCTTGGGCCAATGCCTATTTCTTTCCCGGCCGTGAAGGGCCGGGGCTGGTAAATTTGCCTGACTTATACGGCCCGTCCATTCTTCAGCTACACCAGCGTATTTTTGAAAGTGCCTCCTTTCAGGAAAAGGTAGACCATACTGAAAAGTATTTGACCCTGCATATTCAAAACACACCCCATCCTGACTTTGATTTGGCCCGAAAGCTTTGTTTACGCGTATATGAGCAGGAGGGGAGAGTCACGGTAGATCAACTGGCGGAGCACTTTGGGGTGAGCAGGCAGGTATTAAATAAGGTCTTCCTACAGCACGTATTGTGTACCCTGAAGAAATTCATCATCACCGTTCGGATCCTGGCTTTGGTCAAGTACCGGATCAACCATCCCGATTTATCGCTCACGGAGGTGGCCTACCAGTTTGACTACTACGATCAGGCCCACTTCAACCGGGATTTCAAGCGTATCAGCGGGGTCACACCCAGAAAATTTTTCCTTGACCTACCCCCTTGGTTTAGTCGACATCAGTTGGTACAAGGCTAGCCGCTTACCGAATTTACAATTTTTCCGCGTCTGGCATGTATAGGTTTGCTTATCACTAAAAATTCGCAACATGCCTAGAATTCTCTTACCCCTTATTTTCTCTCTCCTGCTGGCTAGCTGTGTAAGCACCCAACGCTTTTCTAATACGCAGCTGGTAGAAACGACTCCTCTCAAACACCAAAAAGCTACCGGGCAGTGCTGGAGCTTCGCCTCCACCTCCTTGCTAGAAGCCGAAGCCATCCGGCTAGGGTACCCTATACCCGAGCTGTCCTCCTTCTTTTTTGTGTATCACAAATACCTGGATCAGTCCCGGTATTACCTACAAAACCAAGGGGATGCATATATCGGCTTCGGTGACCTTACCTTTTCGGTACTCGAAGAATTGGAAACCTACGGGGCCGTACCAGAATCGGTATATGACGGAAAGCTGAGTGGGGTCACCCGGCATAGGCAAATGATGGATCGTTGGGCGGAGGAAGATGAAATGAACGCGCTGATTGTCCGTTCTTTGGATTCCCTGATCCGAATAGAGGCCCCGATGGAAGATGCCCTGGGCTTTATTGAAGGCATCCTCGATGAATACATCGGAGCTGCGCCGGAAAGTTTTGAATATCAGGGAGAAACGATCGACCCCCAGACTTTTGCCCGGAAGCATCTGCCACTAGATGCCGCTGAGTATGTAGAATTGACCTCCTACACACACCACCCCCTCTACGAGAACATCGTGCTGGAAATACCCGCCAACTGGCGTAAAAAGAGCTATTGGAACCTGCCCATCAATGAATGGATGGAGACCATCGATTATGCATTAGACAATGGGTTTTCGCTGGCTTGGGACGGATGTATTCGGAACAGCGGGGGATTCCGGGATAATGGATATGTGAAAGTGAAGGGCGAATACGAGGAGTTACCTCAAATAGCGCAAGAGCAGCGGCAAAGTGCTTTTGAGCGCAAAACCACCACCGACGACCATAACATGCACTTGGTGGGCTACACGTTTGACCGCGACGGTCAAAAATTCTACATCCTCAAAAATACCTGGGGAGAAAATCGAGGCCTGGATGGCCACTGGTACCTCTCTGAAAACTACTTCCGGTTGAGAACCGTTTCCGTCACTCTGCATCAAGACGGAATCCCTTCTCATATCAAATCACCGCGAGTTGCCCGAGCGGATTAGGTTTCTGGAGCTAAAGCATTTTTCTGCACCCTTCCAATCGTCCCTCGTCAATTGTCATTTGAACTAGTGGCAAACCTCCACCTCGGCTTGTACCGTCTCTGGCAATACGGGGCTGAGGTAGGGAATGCCCAGGTCCAAACCGCGGAGGATGAGGACGACACCCATGACGCCCACTACGTAAGGCACGGCGGCCCGGAAGCGGGCGCGTAGGGCAGGAGTAAGAAGAGGGCCGAGGGTGGTAAGGCCGATCATCAGAGGTAGGGTGCCCAGACCAAATGCCGCCATGTAGGCGGCCCCTTCTAGCGGGTGGTAGGTGGCCATAGCGCCGGCCAGGGCCAAGTATACGAGCCCACAGGGCAGAAAGCCGTTGAGCAGG
>DMST01000383.1:5751-7087 GCA_003454975.1 Cytophagales bacterium
CCGCCAGCAGGTTGCGCCGCTTCAGCTGCTGGCGCATGGCGAGCTTGAGCTTGTTGAGGGTGGCGTAGTAGTCTCCTAGTTTGGGAGTAGGTACCAGGGCGGGCGTAAGCACGGCGGCCAGCATGACCACCCCTAAGGCGATGCTGAGACCCTGTTGCCAACCCGCAGCCGAAACCGAAAAACCCAGCCCGCCTAGGACTAACCCAATAACTGAATACGTGGTAATACGGCCTAGCTGGTACAGCAGCCCGGCCGTGCGGGGATGGTTCCCGCCAGCAGTGGGCACGGCCAAGGCCAGGGGCCCGCACATGCCCACGCAGTGAAAACTACCGGCCAAACCGATCATAATGGCGCTCCACCAGACCATTATTGTACAAAAAGAGATGATTCGTAGTAGTACGCCGTACCCTCGCTGGTCCAGTCGATTTGGACCTTGTAGTTGCCGGGTACCATGTCCGCAGTACTGATGAGCAGCTTGCCCATACTGTCGGGCGTGAAATCAAAGTCTCGGTCCATCCGCTTGTCCTGCGGGCGCATGAAGACCACCGAGCCCTCTGCATCCTTACCCCGCAAGGTAGCGGGCAGCAGAATGGCCACCTCGCCTTTCAACTGCTGGAGCTTCACTTCCTCACCGAGCGAGGCCAGATTTTGCTCTTTATCAATCTGCTCCTGAAAGGCTACCTCCTTGGCGTAGTAGTTGTCGGCCTCCAGGTCAATATTTACTTGCGTAGTGCGGTACACCAAGTATCCGATGAAGACAATAAATGCCCCCAGAAATAGTGCGATCCGCGTTGCCCAGTTTATTTTCATTGCTAATTAGATTAAAGACATAAGACACAAGAGTCAAGACTCAAACAAAGAAATGCAAGGGGGCATTTGTCTTGAGTGTCACTTTTGCATTCATCATTCAACACTCAAAATTTAAAATTCCACCCTCCTCCATTCGTCAATCGTCATTTGAATCAATCGTCAATTAAAAAGGTCCCATAAAGTTGGTTTTCACCGTCTCGATGAGCTCTTCGCCGCGGTACACGGCTACCTCTACCTCCGTTTTCATGGGGTTGAGGTTTTGCTTGTCGATGATCATGAACAGGGTGCCCTCGGCACTGGCCTGTTGCTCTACGTGTGAGATGCCGTCACCTACCCAGCTCAGCTCGCCCGCAGGCGAAACCAGCTCAAGCCGGAGTGGTAGCTCCTCGGTGGTTTTGTTGAGCATCGATACGTTGTATAGGTTACTGATCCGGCCGTCTTCGCGTACCTGATACGTCATGCCGGGAGTACGAAGTATAGATGTTTCTACATCGGAGCGTAGGAGAAGCAGACTAACCAGTGCCCC
>DMST01000478.1:0-11036 GCA_003454975.1 Cytophagales bacterium
GTTAGCCTTCTTCCGGGCCCTTTAGGTTGCTCATGGCCGAGCCATGCCCTTTGCGATAGTTGAGAATGGTAGACTTGGTATACCGATACAAACCACCGTATTGGGCTTGCTGAATATAGAAAAGCAAATCTTCGCCGTGCGTATGCCCTACCACGAAAGCATAGGTTCGGTTTGGTAGACGCCGAAACATCCAGGTGGGACCGAAAAAGGACCGCCCGGTGATGGCTACCAGATCAGCCAAAGGAGCTCCCTCAAAGGAAGGCATCCACACGGATTGTACCGACTTTAGTTGAGCATCCTTTACCTCAACTTGTCCATCTACAAACTCCACCGCCGAATCCTGTTGGAAGATGTGGAGGCGATCCGCAAGACTGTTTTCAGGGAAAACGTCATCGGCATCCAGGAAGCAAAAGAAGTCGCCGGTCATTTTACCTAGTCCTACATTTCTTGCAGCCGAAACCCCGGCGTTTTCCTGCTCGTGGTATCGAAACCGGGCATCTTTCTGGGCGAATTCTTGGGCAATTTGGGCAGAGTTATCACGGCTGCCATCGTTGATCAACCAGGCTTCCCAGTGGGAGTGGCTTTGGTTTAGAAGTGAATCTAACGTTTCAGCGAGAAAGGCTTCCGCGTTGTAGAAGGGGATAATCACCGAAACGAGGGAAGAAGCAATACCGCTCATGGCTTGTCCTTAAGTTGGGGTACTTCAGAAAGGATTTTCGCTTCGATGGTCTTTACCAGCTCAGGATATGTACGAGCTTTGGCAAAGGCCTGTCTTTCGGCACTTCGTTCCGGTCCATTATGTTGATCCAATTGGCTAAGGGTATCCCGGAATACGACCGGGAAGTCAGCATTGGTTTTCGCCATGTTTAGTACGTCAGCGCTGTCATATTCCGCCGTGTAGGTAGCCACTACCACTTTGCCTGAAGCCAGATACTCTACAATTTTGTGGGGGCTGGCCTGGTCCTGATGGTGTGCTTCCTGATAGGCTACTAAACAAACATCTGCGCCCAACAAATGCCCAAATACCTCCGAGGCGGGTACCTCTCCTAAAAAGTAGGCATTGGATGCCTTTTTGATCTGCTCCCTATCGGGAGAAGGCGTAGCTTGGGCAATAAGGTTGCTACGGCCATCGGGGCCCAGAAAGCAAAAGTCTACCTGAGGATTCTCTTCCACCACCCGGCGCAGTAATGACCAGTCCAGGTAAGGCATTGACAGATTACCTATGTAGATGGCCTTCGTAGCTTGCTCACCCGGTAGGCTGATGGGTGTTTGATGTTGAGGAAGGGCGTAACCGTGATGAATCTTGTACGCTTTCGCATTGTATTTTGACAAGCGTTCTCGGATTAGTTCTGTAGTACAGAAACAGATGTCAGCACTGCTAGCGGCCCGTGCTGTTTCAAAGTCTTGGTTGAGGTCTACTATGTGGCTGATGGTTAGTTTTTGGTTGCCCCAGCTGTCCAGGTCGAAGAACACCGAATTATCAAAAGACCAAATGACATCGAAGGTACAATTGGCCAGCTTTTCCAGACGATGGGTGGTTTTTCGCAACCAATACTGTCTCCACGGTTTGGGGAAGAACCGGTAGCCCTTCACAAAGCCCGGGTATTCGGCCAGAAGTAATCCATCTACCGGACCGGCCCCCATGGCATAATCCTGCGTAGGAGGCCCCATAAATACGACTTGGTTGCCCTGTTTGGCTAGCTGAACGGCATAATGGTGCTTGGAAACGAATGACTTTCCCCAAGGCTCGGGTGAAATAATGAGGATGGACTTGTTGCTAAAAATCTGCATAGAGAAGCCGTTCTCTGAAGTAGCGTCTTTGAGGAGTAGGTTAAGCCCCAGCTTTGGGTCTTGGTTTCTAGTTCGAAGGTAATGACGGCCTACTTGTGAAACAGCAAGTCAGCAAATTTTTTCATTTCTGAGCTACGGTTCCCAAGCCTGATAGCGGTTTCTAGAGCCGCTTCTACCTTTTGTGGCTGTTCCAAGGCTAAGGTCAGCTGGTTTACCCAAGCCTGTGGTGAGTAATTAGCCATCTGGTATACCGTACCCTCATGAAATAAATCTGCGTCATATTCCAAAGGCCCCAACACCACGGGTTTGGAGAAGAGCATGGCTTCAATGGCTGATACGGGAGTACCGTCAGAATGGGGATGCATCATGACCAGTGTCGTGTGGGCATAAAGCTGAAAAATCTCGGACTGGGATTGGCCAGGAAGGAAAATAACGTCGGCATCTACCGATGCTGCTTGTGCTTTTATCAGCTCCACATAGTCTTGATGCGGGCTGTCATCGTCCACGAATACCCAGTTGTATTTTTTCCTGATCGCTTCCGGTAGGTGTTTGATTCCTTCTATGGACAGTTCGTGGTTGTATAGAGGGGTCATTTTCCGGGGAAATAGCACATAGGGTCCCTCCGGTATCTGTGGGTGCCTCGGATGAGCTTGGTCCAGGATCTGCTCTACATTCACCCCGGTGCGGATGATCTCCACCTTCAAACTTTTTCTAATTTTCAGCACGCCTTCTTTTTGTCCTTGGCTAGTAGCGGTTACGGCTTGGATTTTACCAAAGGCCATTCGGTATAGGCGACTAACTACACGATTGACGGGGCTTTTGCTGGTAAAGGTTTGGGTGAGCCCCTTTAAGATGTCCGTTCCGCGCGTGGTGAGCGTAACCCGGATGGGGGTCAGGTATGCCACCAATGCCCAAAGCGCATGTGGTTCCGCAAAGAAAATGTGCATCCTGCGTAGTTGATGGGCCTTGAGTTGTTGGGCTAGCCAAAACAGGTTTTTCATGGAGCCACCCAATCGGCGAACGCTGAAAGGGGGCAGGGTGCCCAATACCTGGATGTTGCGCTCATCCAGCCACTGTTGGTATTCGGGACTGATGGTGGGTTCGGTATGATCTACGCCCACCAGAAAGCATTGGGTATTGTCCTGAGCGGCAATGGGCTCCATCCATTTCTTGTCGTGCAACGACTCCGGAATAGCCAGGAACAATACCCGGCGGCTTACTTCCTCCATGGTGCGTGTTAGTTTTGGCGCTGGGCCCAAATATGAAATGCATACAATGCCCAGAGCCCCAATGTGTGGTCTCCTTTGCCTTGGTGGTGATCCTGATAATAGGCCTCTACCGCCTCGTAATTCATTGGAACGAGTGTTTGCCGCCCGCCCAAAACGGTTTCCTGCCACAGGGAACTAAGTTCATGCTTGAGCCACTCCTGCGCCGGCACGCTGAAACCTTGCTTTTCGCGACTGGTCAGGCTGGTAGGGAGGTATTTCTTAGACAGCTCTCTGAGCAATGATTTGGCTCCGTGGGGGGTAGTGTTGTAGGCGGTGGGTAGCGTAGCCGCAAAGTGGGCTAAGTCTACATCCATGAAGGGGCTCCTCATCTCAATGGAGCAATACATGGAGGCGCGGTCCACCTTCACCAAGTAGTCATTTACCAAGCGGGTGTGAAGCGTACTGCTAATAACCTGCTGCATGGTATCGCCCTTGAAGTTCCCGAAGGCTTCCCATACCGCTTGGTGCTCTTGATCGGCGGCTTGAATGGCCGCCTGGGAATCGGGCATCATCAAGGCCAATTGGCCGGGCATAATACCCATCTTGCGATGCAACAACTTGTAGCTGGGCTCTCGAGCCGCAGTAAGTACGGTGTTGAGAAACTGAACCTGATACAGATTAGAAAAACGACCGAGCTGCTTCACTAGCGGCTGCAGAAAAGCCAGACCTTTGAATTTCATCAATTTGGCTACCAAGTGATGGATGTAATAGCCAGCAAAGAGTTCATCTCCCCCGTCCCCACCCAACAGTACCTTGTGGTTCTTGCCCACTGCCTTGGATACGAGGTAGGTAGGTACCATAGAAAGATCAGCGAAGGGCTCACCGTATTCCCAGATTAGCTCCTGGGCACTTTCCATATCCTCATAGGAGACCATCAGCTCGGTATGGTTGGTGCCATATTTCTCAGCCACCTGCTTGGCGTGGGGCAGCTCGTTGAAGGCGGCCTCGCTAAAGCCTACCGAATAGGTATTGACCGGCTGGCTACTCACCTGCGCCATTTTTGCTACCACCAGCGAGGAGTCTATCCCTCCACTTAACAAGGCACCAATGGATACATCTGCTACCAACCGTCGCTCCACCGCCTGAGTAAGCAAGGCGTCTGTTTGATCGAGGGCGTCTTGGTAGTTCAGAGTAGGATCTACTTGAAAGTTGATCTGGAAATAGGGTTGAACATCCAGCCCTTGCACTGAAAACGCAGCCCAATGACCCTTAGGTAATTTCTTTATTTCCTGCCAGGGAGTATGGTTTCGGGGAGAGGAAAGCTCCTGAAAGTAATACCCGATGCTGTGGAGGTCCGGTGTGTATGTGAACGGAAGGGTGTTGAAGGAGCGTAGATCGGAGGAAAAATACAGTTGGTCCCCACGATGTAGGTAATAGAGGGGCTTTTTGCCGAAAGGATCCCGCGCCAAATAAAGGGTTTGGTTTTGGCGGTCATACAAGGCAATGGCAAACATGCCCTTCACTTTCTGGAGTAGGGTGGGCAGGCCCCACGCTTCGTATCCTGCCAGCAATACTTCGGTATCCGAATGGCTTTGGAAAGGATAGTCGGAAAGTTCTGCTTTAAGCGCCTGATAATTGTAGATTTCTCCATTGAGCACAATGTGTGACCGACCTGAAACGCTGTGCATAGGCTGATTGCCTCCCTCTGACAAGTCGATGATGCTCAGGCGCTTGTGGAGGAGGCTAATGCTAGGGGCAGATCCCTCTGAAGGGGAGTCCCAATGGCCCTCAGCATCGGGGCCACGATATTGCATGGGTTCTGCAAAGGCTTTCCGCTGATCCGGAGAATCAAATACCGTGGATGAGAACGAAATGCCGCCGCCAATTCCGCACATGGTGTTACGATTAGTCCTATTTAAGAAGCAAACTTTTGTGCCCACAAATGGAACACAAACATACTCCATAACTGGTGTGATGCCTCACGCTTCTGCTGTACGTGCTCCTCAAAATATTGCTGTAGAAAAATATAGTTTAGAGGCAATAGTTTCTGCTTGCCCTGTAGTACTACCTCCTCCCAATGCTTGCGCATAGGACCGCGAAACCAATCGCCTATTGGCACGGCAAAGCCCTGTTTGTTTCGATGTATGAGGTCATGCGGCAGGTATCGTTCTGCCACAGCCTTTAGTATGGATTTATTGCCGTGGGGCTCAAAGAGCAACTGGGGTGAAAGACTGGCGGCATATTGCGCCAGCTCTTTGTCCAAAAAGGGGCTTCGCATTTCCAGTGAGGCATACATGGATGCGCGATCTACTTTCACCAGATAGTCGTTTACCAGGCGGGTATGTAATGAGGTGCTCATGAACTGCGCCAGCAGATGATCCGTGTGGTTACTGTATTGCTCCCAGACAGCTTGGTGCTCTGCAGGGCCTGCCTGGACAAGGGTTGGATGCTCTGGAAACAGCTGACCTAGTTGGGTAGTGCTGAACCCGTAGCCGCGGTGCAATAGCTCAAAGTGCGGTTGGTTAGCCGCTACCAATAGCCGCTTCAGGAAATCTACCCGGTAGGGATTGTACACCTTTGCCAGCCCCTGAATGAGCGGGAGGAGCGCCTTCAGGTGTTTTACCTTGCTCAGCTTATTGACGAAATAATAAATGTAGTACCCGGCAAACAGCTCATCGCCGCCGTCTCCGCCACATACTACTTTCTCCTTCTCGGCAATATCTCTACATATGGCATAGGTAGGCAGTTGGCTATGGTCAGCAAAGGGTTCGCCGTATTCTAGTACAAGATTTTCTGCCAGTTGGATGTCCGTGGGTTGCAGAATAAACTCCGTATGCTGGGTTCCGTATTGCTCTGCTACCTGGCGTGCCCACGGCAGTTCGCTGTATTCAGCTTCTTCGAAGCCTACGGAGTAGGTGGAGACGGGCCCCTCGCTTAGTGAGGCCATTTTGGCTACCAGTAAGCTGGAGTCGATGCCGCCGCTGAGTTGAGCGGCCACATTCACGTCCGCCACCAGCCGTCGCTTCACAGCCTCCGTAAAGAGTTGGTCCGTGGTATCGATGGCCTCTTCCCGCGACGGGTTCGCTTGGCCCGTAAACCGTAGGTCCCAGTAGCGGTGCTGGGTAATGCCTTGCTTGGAGAAGGTAAAGAAGTGACCCTCGGGCACCTTTTTGATTTCTTGCCAAATACTGCCCAATCGCGGACTTGATAATTCGCTAAAAAAGTAGCCTAGGCTATGGGTGTCCAGCTGTAGCGAGAGATTGAGCGTTTGGAACGACCGGATATCGGAAGAGAAAATGAGTTTGCCTCCTGCCTGATAATAGTAGAGGGGTTTCTTCCCGAAAGGGTCACGGGCCAGGTAGGTGGTTTGGGTACGCTGATCAAACAGAGCCAGGGCAAACATGCCGTTTACTTTGTCCAACAACCTATCCATTCCCCAGTGCTCATAACCTACCAGTAAGGTTTCGGTGTCCGATTGGGTACGGAAGGAATGCCCCTGCTGGGCGGGCTCCTGGCGGAGCTCCCGGTAGTTGTAGATCTCTCCATTGAATACAATCAAAGAGTGCCCGGATGGGCTCCACATGGGTTGGTTGCCGCCTTCGGATAAATCAATGATGCTGAGACGTTTGTGTACGCACTGTACCCAGGCATCACCGTGCTGTTGCTCATGGTACCCTTCAGCATCGGGCCCACGGTATTTCATGGGCTCGCCAAAGGCAACGAGCGATTCCCGAGAGGTAAACACCGGGCCTTGAAAGGATATAGCACCCCCGATTCCGCACATAGTCTTAAATCTTTATCAAGGATTTGCGAACACAATAGGCCCAGGTCCGAGCATTTATCAATTGAAAGGGACGTATTTGGGTGGCCCGCCAGGAGGCGCCTATGGCTTGCTTGTGCATCTTGTTGTACATGAACATGGCGGCGGCTTCCCGGTATACCAGCGCAGGATCTTGCTCGTATGGGTGCAGCCAATCTGCCATTTGTTGGTCCACAGCCTTTTCTTTGCCGCGCATAAGATCGTCTTCGCCCGTAGCTTTGCGTTGCGCCATAAGATGCCGAACCAGCTTGAGCGCGATACCACTTTTGGGATTGATCTTTTTGGAATTGCTGCCCGCATTTTGCCGGTAATAGTAGAGCGGTTGGGGCAGGTTCATAGCAGGATAATTCTCCATGATCCGCGAAGACCAGTCAAAATCCTGATAGCGCAGGCTGAGAAAGTAAGGGCGGTAGCCACCTATGTGGTTGTATACCTCCCGAGTGACCATCAAGGCAGCGCCACAAAATGGATTCTTTTCCTCAACTACGGATTTTATTTCTTCGTACGATTCAGGTTTGGTATCCGTGCGGAGCACTTCTCCGGCTTCGGTTACAATCTGAATGGCCGAACCCACCATACCTAAGTTTGGCTGGTTTTCAAACGCCTGTAAGAGAAGCGCTAGCCGGTCGGGGGTAGAATAATCGTCGGCATCCTGAAAGGTGAGGTAATCCCCGGTGGCCAAAGCCAAAAGCTTGTTGCAGGTGGCCGGGTACCCTTGGTTAGCCTCATTGTGATGAGCTTTGATGCGAGGATCCTGGTAACCATCAATGATGGCTTTGGTATCGTCCTTTGACCCATCGTCAGCGATCAGCAATTCCCAATGGGGGTAGGTCTGTGCTATCACACTATCGATGGCCTGCCGGATAAAAGCCGAGGCATTGTAGGCCGGCATTACAAGACTGATCAATGCTTTGTCACTCATGGGTTCCAATAGAATGGAGGGCCAAAATTAGGATGTTCGGAGGGTAAAAAAGAAACAGGATGGGGTTATTGACGAATCCACGGAATAGTACGCTGATATTCTGGGTGTAGAATCTCTACAAAATAGAGTCCGGCTTCCAGCTCTTGCGCATCAAATTGGAACGTATTGAGCCCATTGGATAGGGTCAGCGTCTCTTCGGCCAGGCTACTCCCTTGGCTATTTAGAATTCTCAGCGTGACCGTTTGTTCGCCTGAGACAATCACTGGGATGGTAAGGGGACCCGAAGTAGGGTTGGGATATACATTGGTTACTTCTACCAAGTTGTTGATAATAATGCATTGCTCGTTATTTTCCTGGTTCTCCTCCTCAAAGAATGCATCCACCACAGGGGTAATGGTGACACAAAGTGATTCCGAAGTGGTAGAGTCTGGGACTTGCCAGCCGAGCGGGATGGTAAGGTTGTTTTCGGAGAAGGGGCCGATATCGGTAGCCAATCGCTGCACCAGGGTGAAGGATTCTCCAATAGAAATGGCTACATCCAGCGTATCTACGATTACGGAGCCCTGGTTGGACACCGATAGGATTAGATCACTGGATTGGCCGATACCATCGGTAAGGAAAATGTCTCGCAGGATCAGGTCTAGTTGGGGTGCCACCAGCGTAATGCTAGCTTGAGCGGTATCAGTACAACCTTGAGCACTGGTTACAATCAAAGTGATGGTAGGCTCTCCCGGTTGTGAGAATTCATGGAGGGGGTTCTCTTCCTGGCTTTCAGCATTGTCTCCAAAATACCACTGGTACCCAGATGCTCCGGTACTTAGGTTAGAAAAGCCAATGGTGATGGGGGCGGCAGCAAACGTGAGCTCCGGGATAAATCCCGCTGTGGGATTATCTACTACCACCACATTTTGAGAGAGTGAGTCTCGGCAGCCGTTCGCCGTAGTGGTGAACAGGGTGACCTCTTGCAGGCCAGAGGTAGGGAAGGAGGTAGCCACTACCGTTCCCTCTTCTGGGGTAGCGCTGTTTACCTGCCAGGCGTAAGTGGTTTGTGCCGCAGGGAAGGAAGGAGTCAGCACCAGCGTTTCTCCTACACACAGGGTATCCACGGCAAAGGCAGGATCATCCGGACGACTCAAAAGCAAGGGCTCGGTAACTGTGGCAAAGCAGCCGTTGGAAAGGTTGACCAATAATTCGATCTCTAATTCCTCTTCTTCCATCATCGGGAATTCTACCGAATCGGTAGTGTATTGGTCTCCTGCAATAGACCACAGAAGGCTCGATACCTCCGTGTTTTCTGGCAAATCAGAATCGTTGAACAACGTAAAGCCTTCATTGAGGCAGTTGCGGGTGCTGCTGTATTGTACCTGAGGAATAGGCACAATGGGTAAGTTCTGGGTAGTGGAATCGGTGCACCCAAAAGTAGAATAGACTTTTAATTGTAGGGCTACGGTTTCATTGGCCGTAGCCTCAAAAGTAAGCGCAGGGTTCTGGTCCGTAGCCAGTACTTGGTCGGGGGCTTCCATCAAGGCCCACTCCCAGGAGGTAACATTGGCTGATTCTACCGTGGAATTATCTTGGAAATTGGTGCTAGCTCCCTCACAAATGGGCTCAGCTATGTAAGCTGCTACCGGTTGAGCGTGGATGGTGACGGTGTCCACGAGTTCATCGGTACAACCAAAAATATTCTCCAGCTGTAGGCTTACCCGGTATTCGCCTGCTACCTCGTAATCATGGTTAGGCGATGCCAGGCTCGAGGTAAATCCATCTCCAAAATCCCACCTGTAAGTGGTAATGTTATCGCCAACGGAGATATTATTGAAAGTCTGAAATTCCTGAACACAAGGTGTCTCCAAAGTAAAGGAGGCGGAAGGAGAGGCTTCGATAGAAAACACTTGCGAGAGGGTATCAGCACAGCCGGGTAAGGAGGCTATGAGCTGTATGGTCTTATCACCTGGAGAGCCGAAGAGGTGGCGCCCTGCCGAGAAACTTGAAGTGGCCTCTCCATCATAATCCCACGCCCAATTCAGTACACTGTCCGGGCTGCCACTGGTGAGGTTGGTGAAGGACAAAGAATCTTCTGTACAAAGGTTTCCCTCTGCCAAGGAAAAATTGACCACGGGAGTATCATAAATAGCAATAGAGGTCTGAGTGGTAAAATCACAACCCAGCTCCAGACTGCCGACGATCTCTACTTGGTAGGTGCCTGTGGTGGAATAGCCATGGTTAACGTCGGTACCTGTAGCACTGGCTCCGTCCCCGAAATCCCAGGTGAATCCGGTGAATGTTCCACTTTCAGGTACAACAGAGAAGTCTACTGTGCTATTAACACAGTATATGGAGTCTGAAGATACAGCTACCGATACGTCCCCAATGCCCCGTACGTACACAGAGTCTAAGCGGGCGGCAAAATTCCCGAATTCATCGGTGCCCGTGAGGGTAATGTATTGCCAGCCGCTGGTATCGTAAGCTACCTCAGGCGTGAGCAAAGCACTGCTAGCCGGAGAGGCCAGGCACGGATTTTCAAAAGCAAAGCGCTCCAAAGTGCCATTGTCGCTCACAATGAAACCAAACCAGGTGGACGCTACCCGGGTGAGGGAGATACCGTGTTTGCCGAGGTCATTCCCCTGATCCCCAAGATTTTCTACCTCTGGGCTGCCCCCCAAGGTGTCCCCAAATCGTAAGCGGTAGATTTCGCCGTTGGTGCTACTGGTCACCATGGCGTAGTACTGGTCATGATCGAACACAAACTGCACTCCGAAAGGGCTTACCATTTCGGCACCGGTGGTAGTCAGCTCTGTACGGATAGGTGTACCCTCCATGGCATCTCCGTATTCCAGCCAGTAGAGGCTGTTATTCCCAGAAGAGGTTGCCAACCCGTAGTACTCCCCCTTGTATTTGGTGATCGTTACATTGCCCAAGCTGCTGCTTCCCGTAACGGTATAGTTGGTTGTGCTAGGATCGTTGAGGATGGAACTGCCAAACACCAGGCGGTCCATGCGTGAGGCATTTACACTGACCATTTCAGCCACAATCCCGCTAGTATCCTGCACAATGACCAGTTGGTTGGGTCGATTGAAATTGAACCCGAGGTCTTCAATTTCAGGTGTGTCATCGTGAATCCCCTCAGTAAAGGTGAGCCGATATACCTTATTGAATCCATGGTCAGTCAATAGGGCGTACCAAACGCTTTCTTCCTGAATAAACTGAATGTCAGTAGGCTGTGAGAGATCGGTGCTGAAGGTAAGTGGGCTAGTGGTGGGTTCGTTGTTTAAATCATCACCAAAATCGAACCGGG
>DMST01000478.1:11075-19597 GCA_003454975.1 Cytophagales bacterium
GCCCCGATGGGTCCGGCAGGAAGCCGTAAAAGCTGCCATTATCTTCTACTACAGTAAATTGATACGGACGACTCAACAATTCTTGGTCAGCCAGGGCAGTAGTAGAAAGGTCCTGTTCCAGGTCACCAGAGCAGAAATCCCATGCATACTGCGCAACGCCCAGACTGCTGCTAGTGGGGCTAAATGCTTCTAACTGGCAAACGGTATCTGGAAGGGAAAAGTCAACCACGGGAACCGGACTCCCTGCCACGTCCAGCGTAGTACCCGTAGAGTCGGTACAGCCTTGTGCAGTAGTTGCTATCAGCGAAAAGACCAGTGTACCGCTTTCAGTGAAGAAGTAATCAAAAGAGTCGGTGGTAGCCACCGTATCCTCTTGGAATACCCAATGGTAGCTTATCAAGGAGTCCCCGGTAAAGGTGAGGTCTTGAGACGCAAAGGTGCCTTCCTGGTATTGCTGTAGGGTTGTTGGGTCAAGAATAGCAACCAGATCACCGTCATTCACTCGTACGGTGTCTACTTGTGAGGTTACACAGCCTGAAAGGGTATCGGTAACCAAAAGCTCCACCGGGTAATTATTGGCTGTGTCGTACCGGTGGGTCGGTTCAAAAAGAGTGGTGCTGTCGCCATCGCCAAAATACCAGAGGTAAGAAACTCCCTCGGTTTCTGACCCATTGGTGAATAGGACCGAATCGCCAAAGCAATTGTTGGTGTATGAGAAAGCAGCCTCGGGTCCGGCCACCAGGGTAACGTCCAACCCTAAGGTGTCCGGGCAGCCTGGAATGGAGGCTATCAGCGTGATGGTTTTTGTGCCAGGGGCAGAGAAAGTGAAGGCGCCTTGTGAGTCAGTACTCATACCTTCGCCATTGTAATCCCAACTCCAGGTAGTTACGGTGTCTGCTCCGCCCGTTGAGGTGTTTTCAAACACCAGTTCGGTAGCGGTACAAAGGTTTTCCGTTGGTAACGAGAAGCTGGCGTTGGGTTGGTCATATACCCATACGGTATCTGTAAAGTCAGCAATGCATCCGGATGAGAGGGTACCGGAGGCAGTCACGATGTACTGGCCACTAGCAGTATATTGGTGCGAAACATTGGTCCCGTTGTCTGTATTGGTATCCCCAAAGTCCCAATTAATAGTGGTGAAGCTGCCACTCACTACAGAAGCGCTGAAATCAATAGCGTTGATCTGGCAGGCGATGGAATCTGCCGACAAGGCCAGCTCTGCACCGTCAATGCTTCGCACGTATACAGAATCCGTATGACTGGCCCTATTGCTGTCCACGTCATATCCTGTGAGGGTAATTTGCTGCCAACCGCTGCCGTCGAAAGAGACGGAGGGGCTAGCGTCCGTGCTGATGCTTGGCGAAGCCACACAAGGGTTGCTAAAAGTGAGCCGATCGATGGCCCCGAGGTCACTCACTGTGAACCCGTGCCAGGTAGAACCTACCTTGGTAAGGCTGACTCCGTGCTTTTCCAGCGAGGTTCCCAGATCACCCAGGTTTTCCACTTCCGCACCTCCGCCTAGGGAGTCTCCAAAGCGGAGGCGATATACTTCGCCGTTGGTGCTACTGGTCGCGATGGCATAGTACTCGCCTTGGTCGTACATCCATTGGATACCGAAGGGGCTCGTTAGGGCATCGCCTGTGGTGGGAAGCTCCGCCCGGGTAGGAGTACCTGTAATGTTGGTGCCCCAGTTCAGGAGATACAAATTGTTGTTGCCCGAGGAAGTGGCTAGCCCATAATAGGCCCCGTTGTACCATTCAATAGTTAGGTTGCCCAGGCTGCTGCTTCCAGGGATGGTATAGTCTGAAGCCGTAGGCGGATTGAGAATGGAGTTGCCAAAATCCAGCCGGTCCATTCGGGAGGAATTCACGCTGATGATTTCCGCCACAATACCGCTGGTATCCTGGACAATCACCAGTTGGTTGGGCCGGTTATAGGCAAAACCCAGGTCCTCAATGTCTGGGCTGTCATCGTTGATGCCATCGGTAAAAGTAACCCGGTAGATCTTATTGAACCCATGGTCCACCAAAAGGCCATACCATACACCGTTTTCCTCGATGAAATCGATGTGGGTGGGCTGCGAAAGCGAAAGGCTAAAGGTTAAGGGAGTGACCGTTGGGGTGTTGGCCAGATCTGTGCCAAAATCAAAACGACTCACGGACTGCCCAGAGCGGTCCGGTAAGAAACCGTAGTAATTCCCGCCATCTTCCACTACCGTTAGCTGGTAGGGGCGGTTGAGGGCGTCCGTCAGTAGGGTGCTGGTAGGCGTTTCCTCGAAATCACCGGAACAGAAATCCCATTCGTAGGTGTTCACGCCCAAGCTGGCATCGGAAGGAGAAAATTGTTCCAGTTGGCATACAGTGTCCAGTAGGGTGAAGGAAACGAAGGGTGCGGTACTATTGGCCACATTGACCGAAACGCCTACGGAGTCCGTACAACCTTGTGCGGTGCCCACCACCACGGAGACATCCTGAAGGCCCGCTAGGGTAAATAGAATATCCACATTATCCTCGGTGCCAATCTGCCCACCCTCGAAAAACCATTGGTAGCCAGTGATGGAGTCTCCCACCAATGTTTGGTCGGTAGCCAGGAAGGACGAAGTTTCGTATTGCTGGGGGCTAGAAGGAACCGTGACCGCGGCCAGGTCCTGATCGTTTACGCGAATGGAATCTGAGGTAATGGAAACGCAACCCGATACCGTATCGGTAACCGAAAGCTGAATCAGGTAATTATTGGCTACCGTGTATTGGTACTTGGGCGCGAATAGATCGGAAGTATCACCATCCCCAAATTCCCAATCATAGACCACGCCGTTGGTTTCAGATCCATTCGAAAAGACGACCGAATCACCAAAGCAATTGTTGGTGTATGAGAAATTAGCCACAGGGCCTTCCTGCACGGCAAGGGATTGGGTAAGGGTATCTGCACACCCAGGTATGGTAGCCACGAGCGTAATGTCCTTGTTACCAGAGTCAGAGAAAGTGAAAAGGCCTTGTTCATCAGTACTGCTGCCCTGCCCATTGAAGTCCCAGCTCCATACCGTTACAGAATCAGCCCCACCCGTAGAGGTATTGAGGAAGGACAGGGCAGTATTGGTACAGAGGTTATCAGCTGGTAAGGTAAAGCTTACATCGGGTGCATTGTACACCCAAACTGTATCGTTAAAATCGGCCGTACAGCCCGTATTGAGCGTGCCGGAGGCAGTCACAAGGTATTGTCCACCGGTAGCGTACTGGTGCGAGACGGTAGTGCCGTTGCCAAAGTTGCCATCCCCAAAATCCCAATCGATGCTGGTAAAAGTGCCGCTAAGGACCGTAGCGGTAAAGTCGATGGCATTGAGTTGGCAAGCGAGAGAGTCCGCCGACAGTGCCAAGGCGGCCCCGCCGTTGTTGCGCACAAAAATAGAGTCCGTATAGCTGGCCCGATTGCTATCGGTATCGTAACCAGTGAGAGTAATTTGCTGCCAGCCACTACCCTCATATGATACCGTTGGGCTGCCCGATGTACTGGTAACGGGTATTGCAGTACAGGGATTGCTGAAGGTAAGTCGTTCCAGAGCACCCAGGTCACTCACCACAAAGCCATGCCAGGTAGAGCCTACCTTGGTAAAACTTAGCCCGTGCTTCTCGACTGATGTACCCAGGGTGCCCAGGTTTTCCACGGTGGCACCACCGCCCAGGGAATCCCCGAATCGCAACCGATACACATTGCCGTTGGTGCTGCTGGTAGCCATAGCATAATATTCCCCTTGGTCATATACCCACTCAATACCGAATGGACTGGTGAAGGCATCACCGGTAGTGACTAACTCAGTACGGGTAGGATTACCGCTGATGTTGGCCCCCCAGTCCAATAAAAACACCTTGTTATTGCCTGAGGAGGTGGCCATTCCGTAGTAAGAGCCATTGAACCATTCTATCGTCAGATTGCCCAAACTGCTACTGCCCGCAATAGAATAATTGGAAGGACTAGGTGGGTTGAGGATGGAATTGCCGAAGTCAAGGCGGTCTACCCGGGAAGCATTCACACTGACCATTTCCGCCACAATTCCGCTGGTATCCTGTACAATTACGAGTTGATTGGGCCGGTTATAGCCCAATCCTAAGTCAGCAATGTCAGGCGAGTTATCGTCAATGCCATCCGTAAAGGCGACCCGATACACCCGATTGAATCCGTGGTCAACTAACAGGGCATACCAAATGCCACCTTCTTGTATGAAATCCAGATGAGTAGGTTGGGATAGTGTAATAGAGAAGGTGAGCGTGGTAAGGGAAGGAGGGTTGGCCAGGTCGTTGCCAAAATCGAACCGAATCACGCTTCGGCCGGAGCGGTCCGGCAAGAAACCATAGTAATTTCCACCATCTTCAACCACCGTAAATTGGTAGGGACGATTGAGCGGCGACTCGTCTGTGATGATGGAAGCGGTTGGTGTCTCCTCAAAATCACCGGAGCAGAAATCCCAATCATAGCTATTTACACCAGCACTGCCATCCGTGGGAGAAAATTGCTCCAGTTGGCAAATGGTATCGGGTAGGGTAAAACTGACTGTGGGTTGGGCGAAGCCAGAAAGGGACCCTAAAAAAATGAGGGAAAATGTAATGCAGCGTATGGCTCTAACCATTCTATATCCAACGGCTAACTATGAGTACGTAGATTAGGCTAAATAATAGGATAATCTTTGATTTAACGAATTATTTGGACGGGCTGTATACCATTGGTCGGGTGAAATCGATGAAACCCGGCTTTCAGAATGCCAATCCATGAGTAGGGGGTATTTAAATTTGGTCAGGACGATAAACTGGCTCTATTTTTAACCACCCTTTCCCTTTAAAATACCTCATGGGATTACTTAGAGTCCTTCTTGCTATCAGTGTAGTAATTGCACATTCTAGTCCCATTATGGGGCTTTCCTTGGTAGGAGGTAGAATTGCCGTACAGACCTTCTACATCATTTCGGGCTTTTATATGGCCCTCATTTTATCCGAAAAGTATGTCGGTAAAAATGGCCGCTATTCCCTGTTTTTATCCAACAGGCTATTGCGGCTTTATCCCGTTTACTGGGTAGTGCTCATTGGCACCATTGCCCTGTTCTTTTTTCTGGGCTGGTATACGGATGGTGCCTACGGTACCAAACTGGACTTATACCGAGAATACTTAGGTAAAATGGGAATCGGCGAATTCCTGTTTTTGCTGGTATCCAATGTGGTTTTGTTCTTTCAGGATGCCGTTATGTTTTTCGGGGTTAATCCCGAAACCGGAGGTCTCTACTTCACCCGAAATTTCCTCTCGGCAGAGCCCGGTTTGTACGAGTTTCTGTTTTTACCACAAGCCTGGACCCTGGGAATCGAGCTGCTTTTTTATGTCATAGCTCCCTTTATCATCAGAAGAAAAACCTGGGTAATCCTTATCATCGCCGGACTATCCTTGGGACTCCGGGGATACCTCTATTTTGGTTTGGATCTCAACCACGATCCTTGGACACACCGGTTCTTCCCTACAGAGCTCTTTTTCTTCTTGTTAGGTATATTAGGCTACCGCATGCATAAGGCGCTGAAGGGTTGGGAACATTCCAAGCGGGTAGGAGAGATAGCTTTGGGTTTGATTCTCCTGCTCACGGTCATCTTTAGCCTGATATCATGGTCCGGTTTCCAGTATGTGTACTTTCTTCTCTTTTTCCTCGGGTTGCCATTCATTTTCGAGCGTACCAAACGTTGGAAGTGGGACCGTACCATAGGGGAGTTGTCCTATCCCGTTTATATCTGCCACCTACTCATCCTGGAAGCCATCCTTGCCCTGGCTCTTCCACAACCAGGTGGACTGGGCTTGGTGCTTACAGTGCTGTCCGTGGTGGCGGCTATAGTATTGAACCGCTTGATAGCCATGCCTATCGAACGGATACGCCAAAAGCGGGTAAGCCAGAGGGCTACCGCAGGATAGTCCGTACCAAAAGCTTCGCTGAGCGTAACCAGAATTGTGGCTGAGAATAGGTATGGAACGGGGCTTTTAAAAACGTTCGGAACACGGTGAGGCCTTCCTGCTTGTGCATCATACTGACCCGGTACCAGTGGGCAGAAAAGTAGTCTTTCAGCAGGGCCAGCGGCACCTCTTGGTGTTTCCTTCGTTGAAGGAAAAGAGGGTACACCCAAGATTGCAACTGACCAATCGGTACCTCCAAGGCATCCTTTCCTTGCCAAAAAATGTCGAGCATATGCGCCGTCATTTCATCCGTTGCCTCTGTCTCCATCCAATAGCTTAAGATGGACTTGCGGATGTTGTAGGTGTGCTTTTTCTGTGCGTCAGCATGCAGGGTGCTTACCTGGTGTTCGTGAAACCGGTATTTCAACAAATGCTCAGGCAAATTGGCCATTTTGGTGACACGGGATAGCCGCACCCACAAGTGGTAGTCCTCCGTTCCGGCAAAATCGTTGCTGTACTCCAACCTGTGCTCCTTCAGAACCTGTGCCCTCATCATAACGGAAGGGTGAGCAAAGGGCACCCGGTCAAACAGGTGAAGCACCAAGTCTTCATGAGCCGTGTAGTTTTCTACATGCGACTCGGTAGGATGGTTGATGGTTTCGAACCAAGAGCCGCAGATACCGTAATCAGGATTTTTTTCCAGGAAAGCCACTTGCTTGGCAAACCTATCCGGGTGGGCAATGTCGTCCGAATCCATTCGGGCTACATACTTACCCTGAGCCCGCTCCAGCCCTTCGTTTAGCCGCACCACATAGTTCATATTCGTGGTGTGGTGCACCTTTACCAATCTACTATCCTCGTAGGAGTCTATGATCTCTTTAGAGCTATCCGTAGAGCCATCGTTGAGGATGATGAACTCGAAATGTTGGTAGGTTTGAGCCAGGATGCTTTCCATGGCTTCGCGTAGGTACTGCTCTGCATTGTATACAGGCATCACCACGCTGACGAGTGGCGTTTGATCTACAGACGGTGCCATGTAGCAGGTACTAGGTCTTTAGTGTCGTGTGGGGCCTCGTCAAACCAGCGCAGGGGGGCTACCACTTTCTTTCCTGCCTTACCATTTAGCCATGCACCCCACCAGCTGAAACTGCTATTGGCTATGATGTGATGGTCGCAATAGCTCATCAGCCGCATATCCTCGTAATCGGGGGCAGCCGATGAGTCCACAAATTCGGCGGCAGATTGCAGGGTTAAGTTCTCTTGGGCCCAGGCAATGTCATCTGAGAACACAAAGAGAGTGAACTCGGGTAGTTGCTCCATCAGCCATTTTTCGGCTTGGGCGTAGTATTCTGGAGTGCAAGTGCCGTGGTACTTTACATTCTTGGCTACGGCCACGTAATCGCCCCTTCTAACGTGCAGTGAAACCGCCACACGTCCCGGATCTTGAATCTTGGCTTGCGTAGCCTCCAGCGATGCATGTATGGGATCCTTGAAACGGAAGATCTCCCGAATATCCGCCTCTTGGTCTAGAAAATATTGCTCACTCTGCCAGTATCCGTCTACGTATACCGGGGGCTGCAGGTGGAAGAAATTAGGATCAACATGAAAGTGCGGCTCCCGGTACCACAGGTTTTTATACTGAGGTAGTACCGTGCTGAGTAGCTTTGCCTTGCGGCCAATTTTAGGTTCGGTACGGGGCTTTTTGTCCTCAGGGGAGGCTTCCTCAACGGTGATGCCGAATAGGTCTAGAGAATAGGGCCATGCCTTGGGCTCCTGGAAATAGTCCATATCGCAGACTAAGGCAGCATTTTTCTTCTGGGCCAGGGTATACCCAGCGGCGTATTGGAACATCTGGTTACCCAGACCACCCATTAAACGCATGGTTATTTTCATTCTCTAGGAATTAATGCAAAAGATGGTGTTGACGAAGTGCTGTAAAAAATATTCCTCCTGAGGAATGTCTTGTTGGTTGGCCTCAGATGAATGTTTCATTTTTCGTCGGCAAAAATAGGCACAATTGGAGAATGCCCTACTGCAGTGCCCAAAAAGGTATTGGGCTTATAATATTATGTGCCTTCAAATATGCTACGGTACGAAAAGGACTATCTTTGCGGGCAAAATATAGGTTAGGGGAGGTTGGTTCTGGTAGGGTATAGGTCCTCTCCTCAGTAATTAATTATATGAAGAAAGCCTTCATTACCGGTATTACCGGACAAGACGGCTCGTATTTAGCGGAGCTGCTGCTGGAAAAAGGGTATGAAGTGCACGGCATGATTCGCCGTGCCAGTACGTTCAATACCTCACGCATTGATCATCTGTTTCAGGATCCTCATGAGAAGGACGTGAAAATGAAACTCCACTACGGAGACCTCACTGATTCCAGTAATTTGAATCGGCTTCTGGAGAAAATCCAACCGGATGAAATTTACAACCTGGCAGCACAGTCTCACGTGAAGGTGTCTTTTGAGGTGCCAGAATATACCGCCGAAACGGATGCAGTTGGGGCCTTACGTCTCTTGGATGCCATCAAAGAATCGGGCATTCAGACGCGGTTTTACCAGGCATCCACTTCCGAATTATACGGTAAGGTACAGGAGGTGCCGCAG
>DMST01000478.1:19632-39040 GCA_003454975.1 Cytophagales bacterium
CCTTTTTATCCTCGCTCGCCCTATGCAGTGGCGAAGCAATATGCCTACTGGATTGTAGTGAACTATCGTGAAGCCTACGGTTTGCATGCTTCCAACGGCATTCTGTTCAACCATGAATCGCCACGCCGGGGAGAAACCTTTGTAACCCGCAAGATCACACGGGCGGCAGCCAATATCAAAGTGGGCAAGCAGGACTGTCTGTACATCGGCAACCTGGATGCGCGCCGTGACTGGGGCTATGCACCGGACTACGTGGAAATGATGTGGATGATGCTGCAGCAGGACCAGCCAGATGATTACGTAGCGGCTACCAATGAGATGCACTCGGTCCGTGAATTCATCGAGCATTCGTTTGGTCATTTGGGCATGCAACTGCGCTGGGAGGGTGAGCAAGCCGAGGAAATCGGTATCGATAAGGGTACCGGGAAGGTACTGGTGCGGATTGATCCCAATTACTTCCGGCCTACGGAGGTAGATCAGCTATGTGGCGACCCTGCCAAAGCCAAGCGTGTATTGGGCTGGGAGCCCAAGGTGCGTTTTGAGGAGCTGGTGAAAATCATGGTAGAAGCCGATTACAAACGAGCTCAGCAGTCATGAAGGTATTGATTACCGGTGCCCGGGGTATGGTAGGAAGCAATTTGGTAGAGAAGGCCAAGGAGCTGCCTCAGTTTAGCTTGCTTACGCCTACCAGGGACGAGTTGGACCTGAGAGACTTTGGTGCTACGCTTAGCTATTTTCAGAGGAACACTCCGGATATTATCATTCATAGCGCAGGCCGGGTAGGGGGCATTCAGGCCAACATTCGAGAGCCTGTCAGTTTCCTGGTAGACAATATGGATATGGGGCGTAACGTGGTATTGGCTGCTCAGCAGGTGGGTATTCCCCGGTTGCTCAATTTGGGCAGCTCGTGCATGTATCCGCGCAACCATGAGGAGCCCATGCCAGAATCGCTAGTTATGAAAGGAGAGCTGGAACCGACCAACGAAGGGTATGCCTTGGCCAAGATAATGACGGCACGGCTTTCTGATTACGTAACCCGGGAAAACGATCAGTTGGAGTACAAGACCGCGATTCCTTGCAATCTATATGGCCGGTATGATAAGTTCTCGCCGGAGCATTCGCACCTTATTCCGGCCATCATTCACAAAATGCACCAAGCCATTGCTACCGGCCAGTCGGAGGTCGAAATCTGGGGAGATGGTACCGTGAGGCGGGAGTTCATGTACGCCGAGGACTTGGCCGAGTTTGTATTTTATGCTTTGGACAATTTCGAGTCCATGCCATCGTATCTCAACGTGGGATTAGGCGAAGATTATTTCATCAACGACTATTACCAGACCGTGGCTGAGGTGATGGAGTATCGTGGGAGTTTTACCCATGATGTCACCAAGCCGGTAGGCATGAAACGGAAGATGGTAGATATCAGCTTACTGAAAGACTTCGGTTGGCGGCATCGGTTTTCACTGCGGGAGGGGCTTCGCAACACAATAGATTTTTACAGAAAAAATTGGGTATCATGATCAATTATCCCCTTGCAGAAAGTACCTGGGATGAAAAAGAGACCGAGGCGCTCCAAGAGGTAATCCAAAGTGGTTTTTTTACCATGGGGGTTCGCGTGGCTGAGTTTGAGCGGCAGTTTGCTCAGTATGTAGGCAGTCAATATGCTGTCATGGTCAACTCAGGATCTTCCGCCAACCTTCTGGCCGTAGCGGCCCTGTTTTACCGATCTGAAAACCCACTCCAAGCTGGAGATGAGGTAATTGTACCAGCCGTTTCTTGGTCTACTAGCTACTTCCCTTTGAGCCAGTATGGCCTCAAACTGAAGTTTGTAGACATAGATCTGCAAACCCTCAACTACGATATGGAGGCATTGGAAGCGGCCATATCGGATAACACCCGGATGATCCTGGTGGTCAATTTATTGGGTAATCCCAATCAATTTGACAGGCTGCAGACATTGGTACAAGGGCGGGATATTACCCTGATGGAGGACAACTGCGAGTCCATGGGGGCAACCTTCCAAGGTAAGCAAGCGGGTACCTTTGGCGTTATGGGCACCTTCAGTACCTTCTTTTCTCACCACATCTCTACTATGGAGGGAGGCCTGGTGGTCACCGACGATGAGGAGCTGTACCATTTGATGCTCTCTCTAAGAACTCATGGCTGGACGCGTAACTTGCCCCAGGAGAATCGCCTTTGTGAGAAGAGTGATAATGCCTTCGAGGAATCTTTCCGGTTCATACTGCCAGGGTACAACCTGCGCCCATTAGAAATGAGCGGCGCTTTGGGTATTCACCAGTTGCAAAAACTACCGGGGCTGGTAGAAATGCGGAGGAAGAATGCGGCCAAATTTCAGGAGTTGTTTACAGATCATCCTCTTTTTCTGATTCAGCAAGAGGTAGGCCAAAGCAGTTGGTTTGGGTTTAGCCTCATCATGCGGCCGGGTAGCGAATTGAGTCGCGAGCAGGTATTGGCTCGTTTGAGCGAGCATAAGGTAGATAGTCGGCCGATTGTTGCTGGTAACTTTGCCAAAAATGAGGTGATCAAACATTTAGACCACACCATCCCTGGTGAGCTGGAAAACGCGGATTATCTGGATAAGAATGGCTTTTTCCTGGGTAACCACCATATAGATGTGGCTCAAAAGCTGGAGGCCATTCACCAACTTTTCTAACCCGGCTCTTCTACCTAGTTTTGCTAACCAAAGCAGTCACCCCAATTTCACGGGCTTGCTGCTATTTCATGGGACGTGAAGATGATCAAAACTGTTATTGACTCGGAATCCCGGAAGGTTTTTCCTGATTTTAGGGAGCTTTCTAAGTACCGAGATCTCTTTCTAATACTTGCCTACCGTGACTTTCGGGTGCGGTACGCGCAAACCTTTCTGGGGTTGGTATGGGTATTCATCCAACCACTATTTATCCTGTTTATACTCAATTTCGTATTCGGTAGAGCCATTAATATCGATACCGGGGGTATACCCTATCCCGTATTCGCTTTGTCTGGCATGATGGCCTGGACGTATTTCTCCTTCCTGATGTCGCAGGCAGGCCAGTCCATTATCAACAATGGGGAGATGATCAAAAAAATCTATTTCCCGCGCTTGGTCGTGCCGCTTTCCAAGGGGCTAGTGGGACTCATTGATTACTTTATGATCTTCATCTTCTTCATGGGGATGATGCTGATCTATCAAGTATCGCCCTCTTCCAACATCGTATATCTGCCCGTATTCGTTCTGCTCGTCATTTTTGCTGCTTCGGGCATCGGCATTTGGCTAAGTGCCCTCACCATTCGGTATCGGGATTTACAGCAGGTGGTTCCCTTCTTGGTACAGATAGGCTTGTATATTACCCCCGTGGCGTACCCCTCCAGCTTTGTGATCAACAATCTGCCTGGCTGGGCACAGCAATTGTATTTCTTCAATCCGGTGGCGGGCATCATCGAAGGCATCCGTTGGTCCGTATTTGGCACTCCGCTCATTATGGAGCGGCTATGGATTTCCGTAGCCATTTCGGCAGTGTTGTTTATCACTAGTTTGATCTACTTCCGTAAAATGGAGTTGGTCATGGCAGACCTGATTTAATATGGAACCAGCAGTTAGGGTAGAAGAGCTTTCTAAGCGGTTTATCATCAACCAGAATCAAGCCTCGTTGCAGCACACGCTGGTGAAGAACCTACGGAGCTTGGGTAGGAGGGGTGGCACTCAGCAGGACTTTTGGGCTTTGGATGATGTCAACTTTGAAGTGGCTGAGGGAGAGGTGTTTGGTATTGTAGGGCGAAATGGAGCCGGGAAAAGTACGTTGCTCAAGATCCTTTCGCAGATTACACCGCCTACCCGCGGCAGGGTAGAAATGAACGGCCGCACGTCTAGCCTCCTAGAGGTGGGTACGGGTTTTCATCCTGAGCTTACGGGCCGTGAAAATATATACCTCAATGGGACTGTTCTGGGTATGACCCGGCGGGAGGTAAAGGAGAAATTTGATGAAATCGTCGATTTCTCAGGAGTATCCAAGTTCCTGGATACCCCAATCAAGCGCTACAGTAGCGGTATGAAGGTGCGACTGGCTTTTTCGGTAGCAGCTCACCTAGAACCCGAAATCCTCATTGTGGATGAAGTGCTGGCCGTTGGCGATGCGGATTTTCAGAAGAAATGCATCCAAAAGATGTCCGACCTCAGCAGCGAGCGGGGCAGAACGGTACTATTTGTGAGCCACAACCAAGGCGCGGTGCGGCGCCTTTGCACCCAGGCCATGGTCCTAAACAAAGGCAAACTTACCTTTCTAGGGGATGTTTCGGAGGCCATTAGCCAGTACCAGGAGTTGGCACTTGGAGCCACCTCCCTTGATGATCTTTCGGCTATTGAGGATAGAAACGGGAACCAATGGGTGAAGGTAACGGGCTTTTCTTGCTTGGACATGGACAGCGGCCAAACTACCATGCGGCCCATTCCTGGTCATTCCTACCAGATCCACTTTCAGCTTCAGAAGCACATTCCTGATACGGTAGATATCAACTTGGGCGTAGGCTTTAGAAATCGAGAGGGTAGTCTCATGACCACCCTTAATTCCAGGATGACGGGAGCCAACATTTCCATGGCAGAAGATACCCTCACCGTTAGTTGCCAACTAGAGAAATTTCCTCTGCTCAGTGGTCCCTATTATTTGCTAATCACACTACGTGCGAATCAAGCCTTATCTGACCAAATTACCTTGCCCAGCATGATGATGGTGGAAAAAGGAGACTATTATGACTCTAGTGAGGCCAACGATTGGGGACAGCAAGGGGTGTATGTGCCTCACCACTGGGCAATATTGTAAGCAGTATGAGTCAAGATAAGTGGTACCGCAGGGCGATAAGGCTGAGTCGTTGGTGGCTAAAAATGTGGATTCGAACCAGGAAATTGCCATCAGAATTGCCCCTCATCTTCTTACTAGGTTCTGCGCGGAGTGGCACTACCTGGCTTTCCAAGAGTTTGAGTAAGTCGGATCGGGTTCGTTCTTTCTATGAAGAGCCCCTGACCAAAGTAATGCCCAGGTTATGGCTTTCGGTATTGCCGGATCGAATGGCTGCCAAGTACACGCCCATCTTGGGTAGGTGGAATCCCCTTCGGCTGATTTACGGAGTTTTTAGCAGTCGCGAAACTCCCTCAGGCTTGTTTGAAGAGGGATTTTACCACCTCATCAACCCCGATGCTTCTCATGTACTCATCAAAGAAGTGCACGGTTTGTTAGCTGCAGAAGCCATGGTTAAGCATTTCGATGCCAAATTCATATTGATTAACCGAAACCCACTGGCAATTGTAGATAGCCTGATAGTGGCCCAAACGGTCGATACTGTCTATTTTGTGCATGAGTATCAGTACATGAAAAACAGGCAATTCTTAGACACGTATTTTGCAAATACTAAAGAGCAGATTCTGCTCACTTTCAGTTATATAGATCAGATAGCGAGTCGTGACTTAAGAATAATTTCAGAGAAGCTTTTTGCACTTTATTTGTTAAGGCACTTTTTTCAGCGCATAGCTGAACGGTACCCTCAAAAAGTAATATTGAAGGATTATGAGCAGGTAATTATGAATCCTGATCAGGAGGTGTCCCACCTAGCGGATTTTGTAGGCCTGCCTTTGCAGGAGGATGCCCATATCTTTGAGAAAGATAACCACAAAGAGCATCATTATTCTACCGCCCGTGATACACGTTCTCAGCTCAACAAGCCTCTCAAGAAGATCCACCACTATTTGCCTGCTTTGTTGGAGATTTTTTCCCAAGAGAGGTTGTCAGTTTTAGAAGGGTTTGTTGAGCCTTATCAGAATCAAATCCCAGAGGGTATATAGATTAGCAGGATGAGCCACCTACTTCGGTAGGTTGCCCAAGTCGTATTTTTGTATTGCAAAACATGAGTACAGTAGCACCCAATAAGTCCACACTCTATTTTAAGGAACTCGATGGTTTGCGCTTCTTTGCCTTTTTTGCAGTATTCCTTGCCCATAGTTTCTATTCGGAGAATCCGGGAATCACTGCCAGCCCCATCTACACTACGGCCAGAGAGATAGGCCACTTGGGTATTTTTGGGGTTAATTTCTTTTTTGTCCTCAGCGGCTTTTTGATTACCTATCTACTGCTCACCGAGAAGTACAAGGTGGGAAAAGTGCGGTTAGGCTACTTTTATTTGAGGCGGGTACTCCGAATCTGGCCCTTGTATTTCCTTATCCTATTGGTGGGGTTTTGGTTGGTACCCACCGTTCAGCACCTATTGGGCAATCCCGAATACCGTGAGACGGCGTTGCTGTGGCCTTTCCTGTTGTTCATCAATAACTTCTTCGAGGCACCCCAGACGGCCATTTTGGGGGTGCTATGGTCCATTGCTATTGAAGAACAGTTCTATGCATTTTGGCCCTTGGTTATTCGGTTTCTCAACGCCAAGCTTACCCTCATTTTTACCGTTGGGGTCATCGTAGCTTCTGCTCTGTTGCGCACTTTTGTCATTGGCTGGGGCTATGATCACTCCCTTTCCTGTATGTCAGACCTGGCCATTGGTGCTTTACTTGCTTGGTTGTGTTATTTCTATCCCCAGCAGAGAGACCGGATTGCGAGCCGTATCAAAACCTGGCAGATTGTAGTTGTTTACGTTGCGGGTTTCTTGCTCTTCGCGTTTCGTCCGGCATTGGCAGGCATCACGCTCTATTACCTAAACGAACGAATTATCTATAGCCTATTCTTTGCCTTTGTGATTTTCGAGCAGTGTTTCTCACCCAACTCATTCTTCAGCACGGCCAATAAGCGATTTCTGGTAAGGTCGGGTGTCATCAGCTATGGCTTATATATGCTGCATTTCACGGCCATTTATGTGACCCTAAAGGTGATGGAGGCCTTACACTTTGCAGATCAGTTATGGCAAGTGATGCTATTTGCTCCCATCGTCTCCTTCGGGTTCTCCTATGGCCTGGCTATTCTTAGCTACAGGTTTTTCGAAACCCCTTTCTTAAAGCTCAAAAAGATGTTTTCTGTGGTGGTAAAGGGCTCTTGATTGCCTAACCGCCATAGCAGGGATTAGTAAGAAGCGCTTGCTTTTCCTTGTTGCCGGTTTTTCTGTGCGTAGTACCACAGGAGGGTGAGCACAATCCCAAAGAGAGGTAGTAAGGGGATTTTGTATCGCACAAGCGAGCCAAAATTATAAGTTGAGAAGCCCACCGCTGCGGCGAAGGAGAGGGAGAAAAGGAAGGCGAATAAGAACAGGGAGTTGTGCAAAAGCGCTGGCCGTAGAACCTTCCATCCTCCTTGGACAAGAATCCATAGTGTAAGCATAAGTAGTGCGAAGCTTTCTAAGGCGGAAATCAGCATAACGGGGTTGCTCGCCTGCCATAGAAATGGCTGATATAGTGTCACGAAAATGGCGGGTAAGGTTTTTCGTGCTATGCCTACGGGAGAATAATCAAAATCACCCAGGGTGTAACCCGCTCCCCCTTCTTTTTCACTCACAAAATTGATCCAGCGAGCGGTTACCTCTGCCGCTCTACCCAAGTTATCAATAGAATAGCGTTCATCCCCCTGGCCAATTTCGGTAACGAGTAAATAGCTAAACCCTGCGAGAATGGCTAATACCAAGGGAGCTACCAATATTTTGATTTCCATTCTGGATATTCCGCTGTACCAATCATAACCTACCCACAGAATAGCCGCCGGAATGAAGCACAAAACGATGTAGATTTTGATAGAGTAAATTATGTATAGAGCGGAAAGGGCAATAATGCCGTGGATAACGAAGCGCCTTTTTACGAAAAAGAGACCTACTATTGCCCAAACCAACCAGCCTAAAGCTCCTAATGTTAGCGTGTCTTTTAGCAAACCAGATCCCCAGAAAACGACGGAGGGGATGAAAAAAATGGCGACGGCAAAAGGCAAATGTAACTGGGGATAAAACTTGAGCAGAGCACGATACATGGCCCATCCACCAGAAAAGCTAAATACCGAGAATAAGATAGCCATGGTGGAATAGGTGTTGAATGAGACAAGGCTAAATATTCCTCCAACTCTTACCACGAAATAGCTGGCTGGGTCATAATAAGTCCAGATCTGTCTGGAGAACTCCACCGTATCCGCGTCCAGCTGGGCCTTTAGGAAGATCAGCTTGAGTGCTTTGGAAGGGCGGTCTAGAAAGGCTTCCCAAATGTGCTGCGTGCCGTGCGTATAGTAGGTAAAAGTATCGCCCCCTTGATAATAAAACTGGTAAATCAAGCCCAGAACAATGGCTCCAAAAATCTTTAATAGCAACGCAGGGAAGAAATACTTCTGTGTCTGCTGAGTGGTAACGAGAGGGCGGATGGTAAAGGCCAAGCCCAGAACGATGACGATGTATATCGGGGTAATAAATAAATCTTTTACCTCCATAAGCTATCAGCGTTTTACATAATAGCCCTTTAGCGTCATGCCAGTATTAGTCCAAGTCATTACCGAGTTGGCTGCCTTTTTGGCGAACTGTAGATACCATTTCTGGTCTATTTGCTGACGTAGTTTTTCGTCAGAAGATTGGGTTCCTCTCAGCGAGTCATCTTTCTTTTTGAGCGAGGTATTAAATCTCGAAACACTAATGCCCGTGGAAAGGAATTTCTTCTTTTTCAGTTGATGATCCTTTGCCAACCGGGTAAGTGTCTTTTTGGTAAAATACGTGAGGTGTTCAGGATAATGAATGATGTTATACTGCGCCCCAAGCCGGTACCGCATCAGCGAATTGAAGTTGGGCGTAGTGGCATAAAAGAGCCCTTTTGATCGGAGAAGGGTGGAAATGTTTTTCATCTCCGGTTGAGGGTTATTGATGTGTTCCAGTACCTCAAACGAGGTGATGACGTCAAAGTCCATTCCATCAAAGTCCTCCGGGTCTAGAACACCTTGTTTCATATTGATCCCCTTAGCCTCGCAAATTTCGATGGCTGTAGACGAATATTCGGTTCCGTAAGTCTCCCAGCCTCGTTTCCGGGCTTCCTCCAGGAAAAAACCCATCCCACAGCCCACATCAAGGATGCGATTGGTCTTTCTGTAAGGCTCAAATTCATCCAATAAGCGGTTGTAGCTGTCAATCGTTATGGGTGACAGATAGAAATTCTCCGAATAGCCGTATTGAGAGTAAAATGCATCTAGTTCTTCCTGGCTAGGGATAGGCTTCATGAAAACAAGCCCACAATTGCGGCATTTTACAAGGGGGTGTGGCAGGTATTTAGTTAGGGGGGATAGCTTCTTGCTATTGCAAAGTATGCAATGGTTGTGCTCTGTATTGGAATCCATTAAGCCTCAATTTGAAGGGCCAAAGAACGGAATTCCCGTTAGGAAAAAAAACTGATGGAAAGCCCCATCAGTTCCTTCTGCGGCGCTCTCTCAGTTGTTTTCGGGCCCTTTCGTGCGCAGGGTGTTTTCGCTTAGCATACCGTTTTATTTTCCGGTAAATCCGTGTGGCTTCCTGCTCATCGCCTTCTTTTTCTGCTATCCGAGCCAGGTTTAGGAGGGAGTAGAGATAATATCCAGATTCGGTAGCCTCTATCTCTTCTCCGAAGCCTACCGCCCTTTTGTAATAAATCTTGGCTTGCTCGTATTCCTTACCTGTTTCGAACATAGTGCCCAATAGGTAGCTGGCATACCTGCCACTGGTAGCTTCATATCCAAGGTAGCTGCTGTCAATCCGATCAAGAATTTCCATGCATACCTTCTTGGCTTGGTCATATCGACCATGACGGTGCAGCAGCACCGCGTAGAACCGATGGAAATAGGGATTGTTCGGGTATGTTTCGTGTAAGTATCCTGCAATTTGCATGGCCTCCCGGGGTCGTTTCTGTTCAAACCCCAGAATAGAGAGCAAGAAGTATTGGGCCTCTGTACGGGTGTAAAAGGCAAAACGCGACACTTCTAATAGCTGATCTACACCGGTCTGTTTGTCTCCCTCAGGGAACATATTAATCACCGGTTTCAGTGCAGGAATCGTTTCGCTTACGTAAACCGAGTAGTAATTGTACAATCCATCACCAAAAAGGAACTCTGGGCCGTAATCTTTATACTTTCTGCCTTCGTCCAAATAATTCACGGCATTCTTACCGGCAATGGTAGCCATGGCGTAGTTGCGTCGCTCAGAATACAGTCTGCCTTTGAAACCCCAGGCAGCGGCCAGGAAGAAGTTGGCTTCAGGATGGTTTGGGTCTATTTCTTCTAGCTCCTCTGCCCTGTCAATGGTCAGGTTCATGTACTGCAAAAAGATCTTGTCGTAGGCCTTGTTCTGTGTATTGGGCACAATAAGCCACCAATAGCTCAGCCCCATCAAGAAAGGATACAGCGGATGGTTGGGGGCGTAGGATCTTAGCCATACAAACTTTTTGCGGGCAGCCTCCATGTTGAAGTTGTACATGTCGTTGATGGCTTGGGCGATGTCCATTTGGAGACCGGCGTCCATCATGAGCAGGCGAATCGAATCACCCTCCTCTCCGTAATCTCGTGCTTGAGCTTGAATCTCAGCCGGAGAGAAGAGGGTGCATCCCAAGACTGCAAAAACGAATGTCAATTTTGCGTTGCGCATATCGATTTAGTCAGCGACCTTTTAGACCTAATTGAACGTACCAGATGGTCTTTCGTTTCTGGTTTTTAGAGAATATTCAAAAAGCATTCCCCTCTTGAAAGAAACTGAATTATCCTTTCTCCAATTCGATAAACGTCTGTTTTTCTTCTTTGTATCTGCCGTTGCCATCTTATTAGCCTTCATAAAGGATACTTTTATACTAGCGGAAACTCCATTGATGGAGGTTTTGGCTGATGACGGCCAGCTAGGGACTATAAAACTGCTGAATGGGCTTAGCTACTTCGCTCTACCCATACTTTTCCTTCTCAAGTTTACCGTCATTGCTCTGGGGCTGTTCATTGCTTCTTTTGGGATTGGCTATCGGCTTACCTTCAAGAGCCTTTGGCAACTGGCTATGGTAGGGCAAGTAGCCTTTCTGTTTTTAGAACTGTCCCGCATCGCTTGGTTCATGGTAGTACCAGGAGATCCAAGTATGGCCGATGTCCGCAATTTTTTTCCTCTTTCTTTACTTCAGGTTACAGATTACCAAGACATACTGCCTCACCGTAGATATGCACTCCGCATGCTAAATCTTTTCGAATTGGCCTATTGGGCATGGCTAGTGTTTGGAGTACATCGGTTGGCGCGCAAACGGTGGAGCATGGCTTTCTGGATAGTCTTTTTGGGATACATATTGCCTTACTTGGCTATTTTAGGCTTTACCTTCTTTGCGCAGGCCTCGTGATTGCCTTCTGCAGCGTTCACTACAGTAGCGTACTTCTTCCCAATTTTTTTCCCATTTCTTTCTCCACGAAAAAGGCCGCTGGCATTCCGGGCATATTTTTGTGGGGAGGTCCCCTTTTCGTCTCATCTTACCCATAGGCTACGGTTGTCGGTTGGGGACTGTGTGTTTCCGGAGGATTCGTGCTCGTTCTTTTCTTACCAAGTGGTCCCCTCTCAGTGCGTATAGCCGATCCCTTGCTACCCGATAGGTTTCCTCTACATCTACTATAGGTGCTGGATAATCTTGACCGATGATGCAGCCGTAACCCGTTTGTTCAAGCAGAGTCATTTTCCAAGGTTCATGCACCAAGGTGGAGGGGATTCCCTCCAATTCTGGTATCCATTGTTTTATGAAAACACCATCAGGATCGTGTTCATAACTCTGTTTGACGGGGTTATATATTCTTATGGTATTGATTCCGGTTACTCCTGCTTGCATTTGTACTTGCGGAAAGTGAATGCCGGGTTCGAAATCCAAAAACTGTCTTGCCAAAAAGGAGGCCCCCCGTTTCCAGGGCAACCATAGATGTTGGCACAAGAAAGAGATGAGCATAGCCCGCATTCGGAAGTTAATGTAGCCGGTTGAAACCACACATCGTATACACGCATCTACAAGCGGGTAACCCGTTTTCCCTTGCTCCCAGGCAAGGTACCGGTCTTCATTCCACCTAGGCCAAAGGTTCCCATATCCGCGATTGATATTTTTGAATTCCATTCGTTCTTCCATCTCGAATTTCTGAATGAAGTGGCAGTGCCATCTCAACCTTGATCCGAATGCTTCTGCAGCGTGGCTTTTGATGCCTGACTGTACCAGAGCTTGGTATACCTGCCGCATACTCAAATTTCCCCAGGCTAGGTATGGGGATAACCGACTGCAGGACCTACGGCTCGCCAGTGGTTTACTGATGTATCTCTGGTAGCCAGGTATTCGGTTCCTGAGGAAGGATTCCAAATACCGATTGCCTACTGACTCACCGCCTACCTGCATGCCTTCGGGGCTAGAAGCCGTTATTTGGTTAGGGATTGCATTGGTAGATTGGGGGGTTTTTTGGGGGGCAAGCCATTGGATTTGGGCAAGATTCACCTGGTCAATAGGTGCGTGCATGAATTGGTGCCATGACTTTATCCACCTGTCTCGGTTTCGTCTGCCTCGTTCCACTCCATGCTGCTGAAACTCCTGCCAGTCTACACCTTTATCTATACACCAGCTTTTTACCCTTTTGTCACGTTCGTAGGTGACTTGTAACCCGGTCTCCTGGTAAGAGAGTAGGTGTTTGATCTCAAAAGTTTCTGATAATGCCTCCAGGTAAGGGATTACTTCGGAATGGATCACCTGAACACACCCTCCGTGCTGGCTGAATTTGGTGTCAAGATCGCTAATGCTCTGATATACAAACCGCCAGTGGCGGAGGTCACTTTCAGGAGCTGCCATCAGGGACGGTTCCAGAAAGCAGACAACAAGGATGGGCAGACCAATTTGTTGAGCCTTGGCCAGAGGAGCATGATCCTGGCTCCTAAGATCTCTTTTCATCCAAACCACCGAAATATTCTGCTTCTGCATCCTGGCATTAACAAACTGTGGTACGAAGGGTTACCTTCCCATGAAAATATCTGTGCAGTTTGGGCTATCTGAGGTAGATGTGGATCGAATAATTGAAATGGCTTGGGAAGATAGGACGACCTTCGACGCCATTGATGCTCAATTTGGCCTTAATGAGCAGGCGGTGATAACGTTAATGCGGCAAGAGCTAAAGCCAGCCAGCTGGCGCCGATGGCGGAAACGGGTGCAAAATCGCTCCACCAAGCATCGTTACAAACGATCAAAAGACACCACCCGATTCAAAGCTAATCGTCAGCGAGACATCAGTAACAACCGCATTACGTAACTCCCTGCATACACCTATATATAAGGTGTCAATACTCGGGTGCTCCGGGAAGCTCCGGCAAGAGGGTGTCTACCTGGGTGCTATCATTGGTTTCGTATACGCTGCAGTCCAGCGTCACGGTAAGTGGCCTTCTAGGTTTAGGAAAGCTACCTTTTTTATAGGCAACATTGGGGTCTCGGTATACTTGCAGCATAAATTTCTCCCAGATAGGCATGGCCATCACCGCACCTTGTCCATACCGGATGGTTCTAAAGCGGAGGTTGTTGGCATCGCCCCCTACCCAAACGCCGCCTACCAGATTATGGGTAATGCCCATAAACCAGCCATCTGCATAGTTAGAAGTAGTTCCCGTCTTTCCACCCATCTCGTTGTCGCGCAGCAAATCTGGATGTAGTCCGGTCGCAGTGCCCCCAGACTCCTCGGTGGCTCCACGGAGCATGTAAGTCATAAGGTAGGCCACCTCTTCGGAGAGAACATCCTCTCTTCTAGGTACCCGTTCCATAAGAACAGTTCCGTTTTTATCCTCAATTCGGGTAATGTAAATAGGTTCGGTATAAGTGCCTTTGTTCACAAACGTGCTGTAGGCGGCTACCATTTCATATATGGATACGTCACTGGTTCCCAGGGCCAAAGAAGGTACTGGAAGCAAGTCGCTTTTGATGCCCAATCGCCTTGCCATACCAATCACATTGTCAGTTTGTAGCTCTTGTAGCATCATTACGGCAATACGATTGACAGAGCGCGCCATCGCTTGCCGGATGGTCATCCGTTGGTCGTCATAGGTACTCGTTGAATTGTTTGGGGAATACACATCACCGTTAGGTAGCTTGATTGCTAATTCCGTGTCTGTTAATGGGTAGCATGGCGAGTAGCCCAAATCAATAGCAGTAGCGTACAGGATGGGCTTGAAGGTGGAACCTGGTTGGTTTTTCCCTTGCCGTACATGATCATATTGGAACGCGGAATGATTGACTCCTCCTACCCATGCTTTTATTTCTCCACTCCTGGGGTCCATCACCATGAATCCCGCATGCAGAAATTTTTGGTAGTGTTTTAACGAATCCATGGAGCTCATTTCTACCTCTCTAGGTATCATCTTGATTCCATCGGTAGCATTTTCGTCCCAAAAGTGCACGCGCATTTTTCTTGGGGTATTGAGTACAATATTGATGGAATCTGACCCCTTGCCGTATCGTTCTTCCAGTTGTTTGTATCGTGCAGTACGTCGCATTACGCGGTCCGCGTATCCGTCTATTGCCCTAAAGCTTCCGTCCGTCCAGGGATCTCTATCCTTCCAGTGCTCGTCAAACAAATCCTGAATATATTTCATGTGGTCACGGACCGCACGTTCTGCATATCTCTGCAGAGTAGGATTTAGCGTGGTGTAGATACGAAGCCCCGAGTTGTATAGGTTGATTTCGTTTTCGGCGGCCCACTGCCGAAGTTCTTTTCTTATTTCAGTTCGGAAGTACGTGGCCGTACCTTGATTATGACTATCGGGTTCGTAGTTGATGTCTAGCTCTTTTGCAGTGTAGAAAGTCTTCTGCTCTTCAGAGATGAAACCATACTTTTCCATCTGACTAATCACCCGGTTACGTCGGTTTAAAGCATTTTCGGGTCTCCTGATCGGGTTAAACAGCGTTTGATTATTAATGACCCCAACTAATAAGGCTGCTTCGTGAATGTCTAACTCGTGGGGCTCCTTATTGAAGTACGTATTAGCGGCCACCTTTACTCCGAACACATTATTACTATAAGATAAGGTGTTTAGAAACATGTAAAGGATCTCCTCCTTGGTATAAGAGCGCTCTAGTTTAATAGCCACCATCCACTCTTTTAGTTTTATTATAAAAGAGCTCAGAACAGGCACCTTATACAAAGAGCCGGTGAAGCGGTCATCATAGCGCATTTCAAACAGATTTCTTGCGAGCTGCTGTGATACCGTACTAGCAAAGCCAGCATCCTTGCGGAGCACCACCGAAAGAAAAAGGGAACGCATGACTCCACGGAAATCAATGCCAGAGTGATTATAATATCGGATATCCTCCGTGGCAACGAGAGCATTCACCAGATTGTCACCCAAGTCTTCGTAGAAAACAGGAATTCGGTTTTCCTGGAAAAACTTGCCCATAGGTGTGCCATCCGAATAATAGACCTCCGAGGCTACACTTTCTTCTGGCCTCTCTAGCTCTCTTAGACCTGGCATTTCCCCAAATAATCCGCCCCAGTTGCCATCGATCCCGAGAATAAGGACCAAAAGAGTGGTAAGCCCTACTAAAAAGCCTACCCAAACGAATCGTAAGATCCAGCCTAGCCAAGTACGTTTCTTATTCATAGTAGCTCTTCGTGATACGCGGCCAAAATACCTCTATTCGGGCTAGAATGGGTGAAAACGATTGAAATAAAGTGAATCAAGGATGACTGAAAAAAATGCAGAAAACTCATCGTATTATATAAATATCAAAAAAATTCAATTTTGTTCCTTTTTGGGTCATTATGTGTGTGCATCAAAAAATAGACAAACCTTGCAGGTGTTAACTTGGATTTGAAAATCTAACAGAATCATTCGTTTGTCCTCCTAAAACACAATTTTATCGAAGTAGAAGAATATTTCATTTAATTTGTAACCCTATTCAGGCCTCTCCGTTGTATTTATTGTGTGATAAATGATATTTATTCTCGGATTTAGATAAGATTAAAGAAGGGGGAAATATCACAACAGAGGCCAAAAACACTCAGACTCGATATACCTTACATTATCAAAAGAGGATCACTAAAAGAGTAAAAAGTGTTTCACAATAAAACAACTCTAAAAAAAATCACAAAAAGTACTTGGATTTAGGCCTGGGTACCTCTACTTTCAAAGTAACAACACTGATTTACTAATAACTAAACAAAATCGTCATGAAAAAATTAAACAAAAAATCCTTTAGCGCCTTTGCGTCTGAATTCAATCAAGAATCTCTATTATCTTTGTCTGTTAAAGGTGGGGACGATTGTGATCCAGGTAATCATCCATCCGGTCAATGCCCTCCCGATGCTTGAAAGTGATTGATGATCAAAACATTTAAAATAAAAGAAGCGGTATTTACTTGGTTCATTCTAAGTATGCCGCTTTTTCTTTTTGCACAAACTAAGAATGAAGAAGATTTGCTTCCTCAAGTAAAAGAGCTACTTGATCAAGAGGATAGTGTCATCTCTTCGAACGAGATATCAAATTATATTTCTCAATTAACGGACTACATTGTTGAAAACCCCAGTAGTACCCTTGCTAATGGTTATTTATTGAGGCTCGAATCATTAATAGCTAATCTTTCTGATGCTAGTAAACGCGCAGAAATATACTTAGAGTCGGGTAGGGAATATGGAAGAAAACGGGATTATGCCCAAGCGATGGCCGCTTATTTGGAGGCGTTAGACGCTTATAAATCATTGGGTGATTTAGGTAAAGTAGCGGAAGTTCAAAGACAGATTGGTATTGTATTCTTTTTTATTGAGGAATATGGTATGTCTGCAGAGATATTGAAAGAATCATTAGCCATCTCGATTGCCCTAAAAGATTCCACTGAGATACGTTACACATCTTGGACTATAGGATTGGATTATTACTTCATGGATGATCACATATCCGCATTGCAATACCATGCTATTGAAAAGGAAATGGCTTTGCAATCCAAAGATCTAGCTGCAATAGCAGGGGCGAGTGGCCGTGAAGCTAGTGCCTATTATGGCATGGAGAATTATGATGAGGCTATTGAAAAGTATACAGAGGCCTATACTTACTACTTAACCGATGGTGATCTGGGACAGGCAGGTGTTCTTCAGTCTGACATCGCAAGGGTACAGATAAAAGCTGGAGATGCTGAAGCAGCCATTGAAACGCTCACAAAATATTCACTGAGATATAAGGTTGAAATGAGTACGCGCTCTTTAGCCTTGACCTATTATCAATTAGGCGATGCATATAAACAGGTAGGCAAATATGAGCTTGCTCTTGCTAGTTTTGACTCTGCTAGGCACTATAATATAATGGACGGAGTAGCCCCTATTAGGCTTAAGGAGACCGTAGAGCAGATGGCTAGTGTCTATGAAATATTGGGGGACTTTGAGAATGCCCTTAAATATCAAAAGTTGTTCTACGATCTGAATGAGGAGATTGTTAATGACCCCAATCGGAACTTGGTCATAGAATTAAATAACCAGTACCATATTAAGAAAGCCCAAGAAGCTACAGACGAAGCATTGGCTAAGCTAGAAGCCTCGAAGGATGAATTAACTTCAGAGCGAGCCAATCGGATAACCTGGGCACTAGGAGGTGCAGCGTTCGCCATGATGATAGTGGTGTTAGTTTTGGTACTTCAGCGGCAAGCATTCATCCAAAACCTACTTGTTCGCCTTAAAATAAAGAACTAGTAGTTGATCCATAATTGACCTTGCCATTCGCTGAAGCTCCCACGGGAGCTTTTTGTGTTTTCGGATGGAAATAAAAATCTGGTCTTGTCGTTTAGGCCAATTTCATTTCTCCCTTATCCTGATATTCTGCCTTTCCCCGCCTTTTATTTCGTGCACCGAGGGCATTTTTCTAAATTTCCGATTCAAAATAATCGCATGTATCATTCCGGTTAGGAAACCTACCTACATTCGGAAATTTACCCCGACATGAAAAATTCCTTTTCATTGCTTAACAACCTCTTCGGCTGGCTGGTATTTGGTGTGGCTGCCGTGGTTTACATTCTTACTATTGAGCCTACGGCTTCATTCTGGGACTGCGGAGAGTTTATCTCAGTAGCTTACAAACTACAAGTACCCCACGCCCCAGGTGCCCCCTTCTTCCTTTTGGCTGGACGCTTATTCTCTATGCTGGCTGTTGATCCTATGAATGTAGCCTTTTGGGTCAATTTATTGAGTGCCATGTGTAGTGCCCTCACCATTGGTTTCCTGTTTTGGACCATCACTCTGCTAGGCGCCAAGATGTTTGGCAAGAAGCCAAAAGAGATGTTGGGCTGGCAGCGGTCTGTGGTTTGGGCGGGTGCAGCTATTGGTGCTTTGGCGTATACCTTCTCCGATAGTTTCTGGTTTTCAGCTGTAGAGGCGGAAGTCTACGCCATGTCCAGCCTGTTTACTGCCTTGGTGGTATGGGCTATTTTGAAATGGGATGTGGTAGAAGATCCGCGCGAGGAAAACCGCTGGATGATCTTCATTGCTTACCTGATCGGCTTATCTATCGGTATTCACTTGCTCAACCTGCTGGCAATTCCTGTGTTGGGGCTCGTTTACTACTTTAAGAAGTATAAAGAACATACCCTGTTAGGGGCGGTGTTGGCCTTAGGTGGTAGCTTGGTGGTGTTGTTACTGATAATGAAAGGAGTTGTCGGGGAAATGGGCGTATGGCCCCGCCGGATTTTCCTAATTGCCATTGCCGTTGGCTATTTAGTGTACTACAACGTAAAAAACGAGAACGTAGACTCACGTACCAACATCCGGGTATTTCTATTGGCTCTTGGCGTTGGTCTGATTTCCCTTACGGGAGTCATCACGGGCCTACCTTCTCTGTTCGGTCAAGCAGAGCTGTTGTTCGTCAATGATATGGGGCTGCCCTTTGGTTCAGGTATTGTAGCCTTTGGGCTCGTTTGGTTGGGGTTGATTGTATACTTCATCCGCTATACCCAACAAAAAGGCTTATCAATCGCCAATACCGCCATGCTTTCGTATGCGTTTATTTTGATCGGCTATGCTTCTTATGGCATCATCGTGGTGCGGTCCAATGACAATCCACCAATTGACGAAAACAACCCTGAGAACATCATGAGCTTCATTAGCTACCTGAAAAGGGAGCAATATGGACAGTCTCCGTTGTTTTATGGTGCTCAGTATACGGCTAAGTACGACGGGATTGAAAACGGTGCACCTATATACGTGAAGGCGGGCAACCGATATAAAATTGCAGATTATCGTCAAAAGCTAATCTACAACGATAAGGGGGACGAGGTACTAATGCCCCGGATGTGGTTCAATGGTCACGCGCAGCTGTATGAGCGGATTGTTGGCTTACCCAGGGGTGCCCAGCCTAGTTTTGGGGATCATATAGAGTACATGATTAAGTGGCAATTCGGACATTATTACTGGCGTTACTTCCTGTGGAATTTTGCCGGTAGGTTTAGTGATGTGCAAGACGACCCCGCTCTTCTGCCATGGAATGCAGGCGG
>DMST01000478.1:39079-49913 GCA_003454975.1 Cytophagales bacterium
GATGAAGTGCCCGAAATGTTCCGGGAGAATCCTGGGCGTAACAACTTCTTTTTGTTGCCCCTCATTCTAGGTCTCATTGGGCTGATTTTTCAATTGCAGATAGATCCTAAGCGGTTCAGTATTGTGGGAATCCTGTTTGTGATGACTGGGATTGCGATTATTGTATACCTAAACTCATGGGCTCAGGAACCTAGGGAACGGGACTATGCCTATGTAGGCTCTTACTATGCCTTTGCCATCTGGATAGGCTTTGGGGCCATGGCTATTGGTTACCTGCTTAAGCAATATGTCTTTGGTGGAGTCGAAAAGGCTGCCACCGATTCAGCGAACCCGAATGCCAGCACTAGTAATGAAAACAGTCCATTGCCTGCCTTGGCGGCGTTTGTGATTGCTTTGGTAGTGCCTTTTATTATGGCAAAAGAGGGCTGGGATGATCATGATAGGTCGGGTCGTTACTTCCAGATGGAGGGAGCAAGAAACCTGCTAGCATCCTGTCCGGAGAATGCCATTCTGGTATCCGGTGGTGATAACGACACTTTCCCCCTTTGGTATCTACAAGAAGTAGAGAACTTCAGAACCGATGTTCGGGTAATTGTTTACACCTATTTCAATACCGACTGGAACCTGGAGCAAATGAGCCGTCAGAATTATAAGTCGGCCCCTTTCCCTTTTACCCTAACGGAAGACCATTGGGCACCCGGCTCTCCTTTCAATACTATCTACTATCAAGAGAAGCCCATCTTCGCCAACGATCCTCGATTTGCCAACGGTCTCAGCCTTAAAGAGTACATCAAGTTGGTGCGGGATAAAAATCAGGGTATTCAGATGACAGTCAATAGTAATACTACTATTGCTACCATCCCGATGAATAAGCTTTGGTTGCCACAGAATCCTGAGGAGAATATCGCTAGAGGGCTCATCCCGGATAACCTGACTGCTTATGCGGCTAATGGTCTTACCTTCACTATGAAAGATCAGGTGATCAAGCGGGCAGACTTGATGCTGTTGGATATGATTTCCAATAATAACTGGGAACGCCCCATTTGCTTCACTCGTGCAGGTATTGCCAGTCTTGATATTGAAATTCGCCCCCATTTGGTGCAAGAGGGTCTGGCCTATCGTTTAGCCCCCATCAACAACCCGAATTACAACGTGGTCAACCTGTTTAATAATGATCGGGCTTACGATTTGGTGATGAACACCTTCTCTTTTAAAGGGTTGGATGATCCTGGTGTGTATCACAATACCGAGGATTATGTAAACCGGACCATTTCAGAGCACCGTACCTTGTTTATTCGCCTGGCACAAAGCTTAAACCAAGAAGGACGCACAGAAGAAGCGAGAGAGGTGATGCTACGTTGCTTGGAGGTAATTCCTGACGAAAGTATTTTCTATGACCACCAGTTTGTGGAAGCAGTGGGTCTGTTGTACCAACTGGGTGAAGATGAATTGGCTAAAGAAGTGGGAGATAAGATTGTAGGGCGTATTTGTGAAAATATTCCTTACCTGGCAGAGCAGCAGATGTACGACCACCAGTGGTTTGGCTATCCTACACAAACTGCCATGCGGATCTTGTTGAATAACCTACAGCGACTCAATAAGACTGAGGTACTGAATGAGTATAATGCTAAGTACCAAGAAGCGATTACTCTTGCGAACTCACTGTAAGGAATCACGATAATATAAAATGCGAAAAGCCCCATTCTGGTTAACAGATTGGGGCTTTTGTTTGGAAGGAGATGCCGTTTACTTGGTTAGGATAAAGAATAGGTCAAGCGCAGTGTCTGCATTATCTGATACCAAGTAATCGTCCTGAGTAATAGACATAACCAACGCATCGTCGGTAGTTTGGAGCTTGTTTCGGTTGAGGCGATTGAGCACGTCATAAGGAATGCGTAGGGCCCATCGCGGTAGGCGGTACTGTAGATTGAGTACATCCCAACGTGTGATCTTAGCTACGGATGCCTTGTTCATCTCGTAGTATTCCATCACTTTCTCGTTACCGGCGATGCCTTTTGCATCTACCTGAGAGAAAATGCTGCCAGCAAGGTCTTTCAATTGAAGGGCGGTATATTCCCTGATGTGCCAAGGATTTCGTGTAAGCGTTTTCTTGATGTTAGGCGTAGTCACGATGGCTTTTCCACCAGGGCGAAGTACTCTATGGATTTCTTCCAAGAACTTCCGATCCGGTTTAATGTGCTCGATCACCTGAAAGGTAACGATGGTATCAAAGCTGTTATCAGCAATGCCTTCGAAGGGCGGGACCACTGCCTGACGGAAATCTACCTCGGGGTGTTGCTGTTTGAGCTTTTCTATAACTTCCCCGATCTTGTCCAGGGCTACATACCCAGAACTTTTTGGTGCCAATAACTCCACCCCACGGCCTTCTCCACAGCCAATCTCTAGTAGATCGCCAGAAATGAGGGGTTGCGCTGCATAATATGCCTTCAACAGTCGCTGGTGAATGGGGTTGTCGGAGGCAATGGTATCCGACGCGATTTCAGTAGTATATACCGCCATAAATCAATTGCCCGGTTTGGGCGTTTACTTAGTATTGCGAATGGCCGCAAAATTAATTAAAAAGTGAACTAATTGAGGAATATGAACCCAAACCACCCCATGTTCTCGAATCATAAAAGAATTCTACCCCTTCTGGCTCTTGTATTTGCAGCATTTCCCGTGTTAGGCCAGGGGCCTTTGTCTAGCATGAATCTGGCTTACCAATATGAACCCAATCATGAGGTGAAGCTCAATTGGCAGTATGCCAGTCATCCTACAGAGGGGGAGGGTACTTTCTATCTGGAGTGGAGGGTAGCCAATGGAGAATACCAGAAATATGCCTTTGCATACCAATGGGTAGAAGGATACGAGAGCCCGCTGCGGGGTGATTTTTTGCCTGTAGAGAAGGACAGTCTAACCCTGCATAAGGACCGGGAGCATTGGATTTGGCGCTGGGAGAATACGATTGAGGAAAGCACTCCCCTTTTGGTAATTCGAGTTACGAACGAGATTTCAGGGAATGTGTACTATTTCGATTATCACATAAAGCATGAGCTGGACTTTCCCGCTAGCGATTTGATTTTATGGTCATTGGACAAGAATGTTCCTTGCTTCCAAAATTTCGTTTCAGGAGAGGAAAGCCTGACGGTAAAAAGTGAGTACGGCGCGGATTCTACCTTGGGGTTTCTGTATGCTTACGAAACGGATTTTGAAGCTGCCCTCCCGCCTATGGCTACCAGGTCTAGTCGTCCTAACCAATCCATGAAGATTGCCTGGTCTAAGCCAGTGGTGTTTGGTGAGCCGTTGGACCTATCTGAAGAACGGCTGTACTTATTACAGAAAGATACGACTACCCTAGAAGGAATAAGTTTTCAATTCATTTCGCATGCCTTCCCCAAGTATGATCGAGCGACTCTGTTGCTCGAACCTACCTTATACCTGAGTTCTAGGCGAGAACAAGCCGCCATGCTGGAGGCACCAGATCCCAAAACTGCCTTGGACCAGTTCTGGCTTGGGGCTGCCCTGCAATCGCCACAGAAGGCAAGAACGGCCATCCGGTATTATTATCGGGCAGTAGCCAAGGTGAATTCTCAATTCACCTCTTATAAAGAAGGATGGAAGACGGACATGGGGATGATTATGACGGTGTTTGGCCCACCAGCAGAGGTGTACCGCGAAAATGAGCAGGAGCGCTGGGTATTTCGTATTCCGCCGAATCAGCAGGAGGTAGTCTTCGTTTTCGATAAAATTAAAAATATCTTCACGCGCCAATATTATGCCTTGCAACGGCAACCGCAGTATTCAGAGATTTGGCAAGATCAAGTGGACTTATGGCGCAGGGGCCTCAAAGAATGGTAAGAAAGTCCGGGGTGTCTCCGGAAGAGATGATTTTTGGTACCCGTACCGTAATAGAGGCACTGTTGGCGGGGCAAGAATTGGATAAGGTATTTGTGCAGCAACGTTTGGAGAATGATCTGATCCGGGAGTTGCTTCAAGCATGCAAAGACCATCAGACGCCAGTATTGCGTGTGCCCGTTGAAAAGCTCAATCGGTTTACCCGGAAAAACCACCAAGGAGTGGTGGCATTGAAGGCTGCCGTATCTTACGCATCTCTGGATCACATCATTCAGCAGGCTTTTGAGAAGGGGGAATCTCCACTGTTGGTGATGCTAGACCGGGTAACAGATGTCCGTAACTTTGGGGCGATCGCTCGTTCTGCCGAATGCGCTGGTGCGCACGGAATTATCATTCCTGCCAAAGGAGGAGCGCAGATCAACAGCGACGCGGTGAAAACTAGTGCGGGAGCACTACATCATATTCCTGTGTGCCGGGAAGAATACCTCAAGAATACGATACAGTACCTGCAATCCTCGGGTATTCCGGTGGTGGCCTGTTCAGAAAAAGCTGAGAAGAACATGTATGAGGTGGATTTTTCAGGCCCTGTGTGTTTACTCATGGGGTCGGAGGAAGACGGTATCTCTCCTGCCTATTTGGAGCTGGCTGATGATCATACCTTGATCCCGATGTACGGGAAAATAGCCTCACTTAATGTATCCGTTGCCACCAGCGTATTGCTGTTCGAGAGCCAGCGACAACGGAACTTTCAAGCAAATTAGAGGTATTCTTTGCTCTTAGTAGACTTTACGTCGCTAACGAAGTCTCTAAATTTAGCTTCTGCAGAAAGCGGACATATCACCAACACATCGTCGCAGTCGGCCACCAGGAAATCCTTCAGCCCATTGGCTACAATGAGCCGCTTAGGGTTCTGGCTCATGATTAATGAGTTGCTAGTATCATATAATAGAGCATTGGCATCCACCACGTTGTTTGCTTCGTCCTTTTCAGGGCGCTGTTCGTACATGCTGCGCCAGGATCCCAAATCACTCCAATCAAAGTCAGCCAACACCACAAATACATTGTTGGCTTTTTCCATCACTCCATAGTCGATAGAAATGTTTTTGCACAAAGCGTACACTTTTTGGACCATCTCATTTTCACCGTCCGAATAGAAGGCCTCTTTCCCATCTTCGAAGGCTTCGGCAATTTCAGGTAGGAAGGTCCCAAAAGCTTGATTAATGGCCGAAACACTCCAGATAAAGATTCCCGAATTCCAGACGAAATCACCACTTTCGAGGAATTTCTGAGCCAAATCTATTTGAGGTTTTTCGGTAAAGGTTTTCACCTTATGTACTCCATGGTCCTGATCTGGCAAATACTGAATGTAACCGTACCCTGTTTCTGGTCGGGTAGGTTGTATCCCCATTGTAATCAATTTCTGGTCTGATTCGGCAGCCGATACGGCCGTATTTATGCTATCGAAGAATCGCTCTTCTCGACCAACATAGTGGTCCGAAGGGGTCACGATCATTACTGCGTTGGGGTCTTGCTGAGCAATTTTATAGCTGGCATAGGCGATGCAGGGCGCAGTATTGCGGCGAACAGGTTCTGATAAAATTTGGGCAGTTGACAATTCAGGTAAATGCTCCTGGACAAGAGCAGAATATTCTGAATTGGTCACCACATAGATGCGGTCGGGGCTGGTAGTTTGGGTAAACCGTTCAAAAGTCATGCGCAACAGCGACTTTCCCGTGCCCAAAATGTCCATGAATTGTTTAGGATGGCTATTTCGGCTGTAAGGCCAAAATCGGCTTCCGATGCCGCCGGCCATAATCACAACGTAAGGTGATGTGCTGCTCATGATGAGTATTCAGAGATTGGTTTAGTATCTATCCACAAAGACGGCAATCTAGATGCGTTTTCACCAAAATTCAATTGTAATCCAGACAAGTATTTTGGGCATGTATGAAAAGGAGGAACTGCTGCCTACTAATACACTAATTGAATCTTAAAATAATTAAATTCCCGTTTGCGTTTTATTCACCTGTGTGTAGCGAAAGTTTATCTAAAAAATCGTTAATTTAGGAATGCTATTGGGATAGAATTTATCCTTTTGCTTATTTTTGATATAGGAAGTTAGCGGGAGTTTTTCTTGAATAGGTTCAAAACCCAGTTGATTTTTCTTCGTTTACCCATCTAAATAATGATTACCTGGAAAATCCATGAATCGAACTTCGGTGCTAGGATGCTCCGGGAACATGTACAATAGGCATACTTTTATCCTGGGCGTGCCTACGTTTTAGTAGTTCTAGAGAGTATTATGATAGAAGTGCAAGCGGATGCTTTGCGTGATAAGCTGAAAGAAGTTTTTGGTTACGGCCAATTTCGCGGCAATCAAGAAGCAATTATCCAAAACATATTAACGGGCCAGAATACGTTCGTAATCATGCCCACCGGTGCGGGTAAGTCGTTGTGCTATCAACTACCAGCACTGATGCTGGACGGCACAGCCATTGTGATTTCCCCCCTTATTGCATTGATGAAAAACCAGGTAGATCAGCTAAATGCCTTGGGTATCAATGCCAAGTTCTTGAATTCTACCTTGACGAAGGCGGAAATGAATCGCGTGCGCCGCGAGACCTTGGATGGAAGTGTTAAGCTATTGTACGTAGCTCCTGAGTCCCTTACCAAGCAAGACAATATTGATTTTCTACGTCAGGCACAGATTAATTTTGTGGCCATTGATGAGGCGCATTGTATTAGTGAGTGGGGACACGATTTCCGCCCTGAGTACCGCAGGATCAAAGAGATCATCAAACAATTGGGTAGCCTGCCCATTATTGCCCTGACGGCTACGGCTACGCCGAAGGTGCAGAATGATATCCAAAAGAACCTCCAGATGGAGGATGCTGATCTGTTCAAATCCTCTTTTAACCGGGAAAACCTATACTACGAGGTACGTCCGAAAAAGCAGGCGAAGAAACAGCTCATCCAATTTGTAAAGCAGCACAAGGGGAAATCGGGCATTATCTACTGTCTCAGCCGCAAGAAGGTGGAAGAAATTGCAGAGTTCCTCAAGGTGAACGATGTAAAAGCGGCCCCCTATCATGCTGGTTTGGATGCATCCATCCGGATGAAAAATCAGGATGACTTCTTGAATGAAGAGGTGGACGTGATTGTGGCTACGATTGCCTTCGGTATGGGCATTGATAAGCCTGATGTTCGCTTTGTGATTCACTATGATACTCCTAAGTCACTAGAAGGCTACTACCAGGAAACGGGTAGGGCTGGTCGTGATGGATTGGAAGGCCTCTGTTTGATGTTCTACAGCCCGAATGATATTGATAAGCTGGAGAAGTTTAACAAGGATAAATCAGTAACAGAGCGGGACAATGCACGGCTGCTGCTGCAGGAGATGGCAGCCTATTCAGAGTCGGCGGTGTGTAGGCGCAAACAGCTCCTCAATTACTTTGGTGAGCAGTACGATAGTGCACAATGCCATAGCCAACAAGGCTGCGACAACTGCAAATTCCCACGGGAACAGTTTGAAGGTAAAGAACTTATCCATACCGTATTAGAGGCTGCTCAGCAAACCGAGGAGCGCTTTGATATGAGCCACCTTTCGGATGTGATTCGGGGAGAGGAAAACCAATATGTGGTGAGCTACAACCACAATAGCTTGCCGGTATACGGAAAGGGTAATACCGATACTGATGATCACTGGCGTTCGGTGATTCGGCAAACCATTCTGAATAATTTCCTGCAGAAGGATATTGACAATGTGGGGGTATTGAAACTCACCCCGAAAGGAAAAGATTTCCTGTCCAACCCTACCTCGTTGATGTTGGCAAAGGATCGTGACTTTAGCAACCTGGGAGAAGAAGAAGAGCCCGAGGCGAATGCTGCGCCCGTTCGATCTCATGATGAGGCCTTATTCCAGATCTTAAAGGCCCTCCGTAAAAAAGTAGCTCACTCTAAAGACCTTCCGCCCTACGTTATTTTTCAGGATCCTTCATTGGAAGAAATGGCGACTACTTACCCCAAAAACCAAGACGACTTGGTGAAAATCAATGGGGTAGGGCGTGGTAAGGCTGAGAAATTTGGTAGGCCCTTCCTGGATGCCATCCAGAAATATGTGGAGGAGAATGACATTGTGACGGCCGATGATGTGATGATCAAAACGGCGGGGGCAAAGTCTAAGCTCAAGGTGAGTATCATACAATCCATCGATCGCAAGATTGCTCTGGAGGAGATCGCTGATCTGAATAAAATATCTTACGACGAACTGCTGGACGAAATGGAGAACATCTGTTTTGCCGGCACCAGGCTAAACCTGGATTATTACATCGAGGATATACTAGATGAGGAGCGGATTGACGATGCGTACGACTACTTCCTGGAGGCAGAGTCGGATGATATCGATATGGCCCTGGACGAGCTGGGCGAGGATGACTATTCCGAAGATGATTTGCGGTTGATTCGTATCAAATTTCTATCCGAGTACGCCAATTAGAAAGTAATTCGAGCTTAGGTAGGGAGGTAGAATCACTATTCTCTAGCCTGCAGCATTGAATTAGTGTAATTGTCTCACAGACTCTATGTAAGTTTGGCGTCAAATCCCATTTTGATGAAAATACTTCTGCTTGGTTCTGGCGGACGCGAGCACGCTTTTGCTTGGAAATTGCGCCAGAGCTCCCTTTGTGAGCAATTGTACATTGCTCCTGGCAATGCCGGTACGGCCTCTCTGGGCGAAAATGTGGCCCTTAAGGATACTGACTTTCCTGGTATCGCCTCCTTTATCAAGGAAAATAAAGTCGATATGGTAGTAGTGGGGCCGGAGGCTCCCTTGGCTGCCGGTATTCGTGACTTTTTGGAAGCTGATGCGGAGCTAAGCCATTTACACATTGTGGGGCCGGGTAAAACGGGCGCTCAGCTTGAGAGTAGCAAGGACTTCTCGAAGCAGTTTATGCTCCAGTACGAGGTGCCTACCGCTACGGCTAAGACTTTTACGGAGGAGACCTTGGCTGAAGGTGAAGCATTCATCGACTCTATGCCAACACCCATTGTTCTGAAAGCTGACGGATTGGCTGCGGGTAAAGGGGTGATCATCACTCCAGATAGAGCAGATGCCAAAGAGCAGCTAAGAACCATGCTGGGTGGGCAGTTTGGTGAGGCCAGTAAGAAGGTGCTCATCGAGCAGTTTCTGGACGGCATAGAGGTTTCCGTGTTCGTGCTTACAGACGGGGAGAACTACGTGATTTTGCCGGAAGCGAAAGATTACAAACGCATTGGTGAGGGCGATACCGGCCTCAATACTGGGGGTATGGGAGCGGTTTCTCCTGTTGCATTTGCCGATGATGTCTTTATGGAGAAGGTGGAAACTAAGGTAGTACAGCCCACCTTGGCAGGATTACAAATGGAGGACATTTCCTACAAGGGTTTCATTTTCATTGGGTTGATGAACGTAGGCGGTGAGCCCTATGTGATTGAATACAATGTGCGCATGGGGGACCCGGAAACTCAAGTGGTATTGCCTCGCCTGAAGGGCGACTTAGTGGCTGCGTTTGCGTCCTTGAAGGACGGGACCCTGCATTCAGTAGATTTAGACGTAGTAGACCAGACAGCTACTACTGTGGTAATGGTGTCGGGCGGCTATCCGGGAAGTTATCCTAAGGGATTGCCCATTTCAGGATTGGAAGGGGTAGAAGGCCCCACCGTGTTTCATGCCGGTACGGCAGAAAAAGACGACCACGTAGTAACTAACGGGGGGCGGGTATTGGCCATTACCGGTTTGGGAAATTCCATCCAGGAAGCACTAGACCAGTCCTATGCCGGGGTAAATGCAATCTCCTGGGAGGAGATGTACCACCGAAAAGATATTGGGCAGGACCTGCTGGCCCGGAAAGGATAATGTTATGATTCGGGGCAGGGTAAGTTTGGCCTGCTTAGCAGAAATAGTATGTGGACCCGGTGCCTGCTGATGACTTTTGCAGCAGGTACCGGGTCTTTTACTTTAGATATTTCACCCTAGGAATTACCTTAGGGAAGCATTGCCGTTGTTGTAGATATAAGTATGGTTTCCCGCATCCTGATCATTGGAGTTTTGTTGGTTGGCAGTTGGGCTTCTGTCCTGGCGCAGGTGAATGCTCCCGTGTACAGCAACGAATTTTTGAACCTGGGAGTAGGAGGTAGGAGTTTGGGGATGGGCCAGGCGCAAGTAGGCTTGGTAGACGATGCAACTGCTGGGTATTGGAACCCCGCTGGGTTGACAGAACTCAACCGTGACTACGGCCTGTCGCTCATGCATGCCAGCTACTTTGCCGGCATAGCCAACTACGATGTAGCTGCTTTCGCCGCCAAAATTGACAGTGTAAGTGCAATTGGCATTACCGCTTTGCGCTTCGGCGTGGACGATATTCCGGATACTCGATTTCTGTACGATGCGAATGGAGCCCTGGACTACGATCGTATTCGGTTCTTTTCGGCGGCAGATTATGCCTTCCTGCTTAGCTACGCTAGAAAGTTGGCCGCCGTACCTGGGTTGTCAGTAGGAGGCAATGTGAAGATAGTGCACCGGGTAGCGGGTAATTTTGCTCAGGCCTGGGGTTTTGGTATTGACCTAAGTGCACGCTATCAGTTAGGCAGTTGGTCTTCGGGTCTTCTTTTACGTGACGCTACTGGCACTTTCAATGCCTGGAACCACAATACCGAACTGCTCATAGAGACCTTCACCCTGACCGGGAATGAAATTCCTGAAAACACCCTGGAGGTTACTTTGCCTCAGCTGGTATGGGGTAATGTATATCATATTGGTATCGGGGAAAAATTTCGGGTGTCGCCAGCCTTGGACATGGCCGTAACGTTCGACGGCTTTCGGAATGTACTTCTTTCTACTTCGCGAGTATCCATAGACCCCAGGGTAGGTCTGGAGGCGGCCTTCCGCGAACTGGCCATGCTCCGCTTGGGTGTAAGCAACGTACAGCGGGTGCAGAGTGTA
>DMST01000343.1:0-11357 GCA_003454975.1 Cytophagales bacterium
CCACTGGTCGCCGTTGCGTACGAAGAGCGGCCCGCCGCTATCACCCTGCACGGTGCCTGCTTCGTATTCGATGGCCAAGGCCTCGCTGGTGCCGTCCCCAAGAATCTCCTCATCTGTAGTGATGTCATCGTCGCCCAGGGAGTTCACAAACCCATCCAGGTCATCGAAGTCGAAGGCCAGCAAGCCCCCACCGTAAGTCACGCCATTGGCACGGGTGGTGATTCCGCCCACAATGCGGTCCAGATGGTTGGCCAGCGCGTGCTTACGCGAGTACAAATCCGGGTCCTGGCCGTCCGTAGCGGAGTAGTCACCAAAGCCGCAGCCATATACGAGGCCACCCAGGTCTTCGGTACTGGTGGTATGGAGTGGGGCAGGGGTAACGTCGGTATTGGCTCTACTCAACCGTACCAAACACAAGTCGTTGGCATCTGCGTATTCCTGATCTCCATTGAGCCAGGTAGGGTGCATCACAATTTCGGCGACCTCGTACACTTGACTGCTGGTATTGGGGTCGTTGCCAAAGGTAACCTGGATGCCGCTGGCAGGTGCCACGTCATTTTGCTCCTGAATATCATAGAAGTTGTGACCGGCCGTTAAAATCCACTCTTGAGTAATCAAAGTACCAGAGGCTACGTATTCGGCATTGTCGCTCCCGTCCAGGCTGTAGCTAAAGAAAACTACAGCACTGAAATTGGGTAGGTCCGCAGCGTTACTAGCTGCCAGGGCCTCGTACTCCTGCAGCGTTTTATCATGGCGAATGCCAAAGGCGGTGGCCTCCGGCAGGAAAATCTCGCTGTCGCAGGAAAGGGTAAACAAGGCCAGGAGGCCAAAAAGAAAAAGAGGAGAGCGTTGCTTCAACATGGTCAGTTGGGTTTGTTCCAATATACGAGGAAGAGGGTTTATAAATTGTCCGTTGCTAGTTATCAATTATTACCTACTTACTCAGATCGAGGCTAGAGAGGAGTAGGCGCGAACATGGTGAGAAACGGTTTTTGAACCCTAGATCTTGGCATTTGCTGCCGGGATGGTCACCTTCAGCAGGGAACCTTCCCCCTTCTTGCTATCCATAGATACTTTACCCCCCATGGCTTCTACTTGGGTTTTCACCAAAAAGAGTCCAAACCCTTTGCCCGGATGGGAGGTATTGAAGCGCTGATATAGGCGGAATAGTTTATCCTTAGCCAAAGCCATATCCAGCCCTATTCCATTGTCAGCTATCTGCAGGGTAACCCACTTTTGCTCCTTCACCACAGATACCTCTACCCAAGAGGCTGGTTTTTGAGGATCTGCGTACTTGATGGCATTGTGCAGCAGATTGTACACAATACTTTGCAGATAAGGAGCCAGACCCCGAACGTAGGCCTGAGTTCCCTCGGGATACTTCAGCGTCACCGCATTTTGCTCTGCTTCGGGTGTCAAGGAATCCACCACCTTAGCCAAGATGGAGCCCAAGTCAACGATAGTAAACGTGAGTCCGACTCCCTTCTTGATATCGAGGATCAGGTTGAGGTCGGCCACGGTTTCCTTCAAGTCTTGGGCACTCCCTTTCAAACGACCAATCACGTTTTGGGTGTATTCTTCAAAGCTATCCAGGGGAGGCAAGATGGATAAAAGGCCTTCAAACTGGCTAATGGGGGACTTCAGGTTGTGGGCCGTGATAAAGGCAAACTGTTCCAATTGGTTGTTTTGCTCGGCTAGCTCTTCATTGGCAGAAATGAGTTCTTGATTTCGCTGATCTACCAACACCTCCAAGTTCTTCTTTATTTTGCGCAGCTCGGTACGTTGGCGGGCCATTTCTACATTCCGTTTCGCCAAGTCGTCACTAGTATATTTTAGTTCAACATTTTGCTGCTCGATCTCTTCATTTTGTGTGGCTATTTCCTCATTGCGCTCCTGTATAGTCCGGGTTCGTTCGTCTACCAATTGAGCAAGCTGGGCATTTCTTCTACGCAAACTCCCGGCTCGCCATCTGAAACCACCCCAAATACAAACCACAAAGGCTAGGATGGCTAGACCCCTAAACCATGACTGTTGCCAGAAAGGGGATAGTATGCGAATAACCAGGGTATCGCCAGGATCGTCCCAATAGCCGGTGTGGCTGGCCGCCTGCACCTCTAGCCGGTAGGTGCCCGGTGCCAGCGAGGTATAGTTCAGGTAGGATTGCGGTCCTGGGTTTTGCCATTCGGACTCGTAAGGCAACAGTCGGTACCGAATGGCGTTTGGTTCTTCCGACAGGAAATCGAGGGCGGCTACGCGCACCCGAAAATCGTTCTGATCATAGTCTAGTACCAGGGTGTCTTTTTCCAGTACCGAAGCCGGTAGAATACCCGCCGCCGTTGATCCGCCAGGCTGATTGGTGAGGTGAAACTCGGTAATCAGGGTGGGCGGTGCGTTGGTTTTGATTTCAATTTCTTCCGGGCGAAACCAGTTAACTCCGTTGATGCCCCCAAAGTAGAACGTACCGTCCGAAGCTTTCAAATAGGCTCCGGTATTGAACTCATCACTTTGTAGCCCGTCGGCTTCTGAAAAATTGAAGAACGATTCCTCGTCAGGGTCAAACCGGGATAACCCTGCATTGGTGCTCATCCAGAGGTAGCCGGCTTCGTCTTGCATTATGCCATATACCACATTATTGGGTAGCCCCGCCGCTGTATTATACACCAGAAAATCATCGGTATCGGGCCGATAACGGGCAAACCCTCCCCCCCAGGTAGTAACCCAAATAGTTCCGTCCCGATCCTCAAACACATTTTTCACATAGTCATTGGGTAATGAGTGACCATCAGTAGGGTTCTGACTGTACGGCCTGAACTTACCGGAGGCCAGGTCCAACACGCAAAGTCCGTGGGTGGTACCCACCCAAACTTCCTGGCCAATCTGAGTTAGGTTGGTTACCACATTGTAATTCATGGTGGTGGGATCGTCCGGATCAATAGGATACGCATACACCGCCCCCGTAGCTGAGTGGTAGCGGTATAGGCCAGAAGGAGAACCCAAAATAGCTTCTTCTGAGTTGATCCAGACCATAGAGTTCACCCCTCCAATTGTCATGGAAAAGGGTGGCAAACTTAGCTGTCGGGTATTGAGGTCATACAATAACAACCCCATGTTGGTCCCCACCCAATAGACACCTGCCTGGCTGCCCGACTTGAAAAAGTTGATACGAACACGTTTCTGGCTTCCAGGATAGTATAGTGGCTGAGAATGAATCACCTGCTGGTGCTCAAAATCTACCACATCTAAGCCTTGGGCAGTGCCTACCAAAATCCAGCCTTCTGGGGTTTCGAAGAAGTTGCCCACGTACGCATGATTCAACGAAAAATCGCGGTCGGGTTGGAACTGTAGAAGATGAAACGGATACCGATTGGGGTTAAACACGTTGAGGCCATATCCGTTGGTGCCTACCCAAAGTACCCCATCCTGGCTAAAGCCCAAATCATAGGACAGATCACCCGACAAGCTTTTCGCATCCGCAGGATCATGTACAAAAGGCTCCAAAAAGACGGAGTCTTTAAACCTCTGTAATACATTATTAGCTAGCCAAAGCTGGCCTTGTTCATCTTCCAGAATATCGTGAATCTCGTTCCAAACATCCGGTACGTTTTTGTTCAGGTAGGGAACAAGTCGTTTTTCGGCAGGCAGGTATTGGTGCAGCCCACGGGCAGTACCTATCCAAATTCTACCTTGAGAATCTTGGTAGAGGGCATGAATAGTAAGCTGTCGGTCTATTTCAACCTCTAGCGGCAATTCATCAAACGTCTGCTGATACTCATAGTCTAAATCATAGACGAACAAGCCGTAATTGGTACCAATAAACAGGGCACTATCGGTTTCTAAGAAACTATAGGTTTGCAAATCTCTCAGCTCAGGAAATAAATCGTACCGAAATTCTTCCGTTTCCTGATCAAAGTACAACACCCCGTCTCGCGTGCCTACCAGCAGGTCATCATTGCGTAGTGCATACAGGGAAAGAAGGTTGTTCCACCGATGATAGGGTGCCGACGGAATAGGAATATGTTGATGAAACTGATCCTGCTGATAATCATACCGGCCCATTCCAAAGTCGGTACTTACCCAGAGATTCCCCTGTGAATCAAGGGTGAGCCCCCACACCTGATTGTTGTTTAACGAGGTGGAATCCCCCTGCCTGGCGTAGTAGGTGATGAAACTTTGGCCATCGTATCGGTTGAGGCCATCGCGGGTGGCAATCCACATGAACCCCTTGGGATCTTGCAACAGATCCTGCACGGCAGCCTGAGAAAGTCCCTCTTTCACTGAGAGCCTGAGAAAACGATTTTCTCCCGCCGGAGAAAGCGGTTGAGACCATCCTCGTAGACAAATAAATACCAGACTAAGGCAAAATAGCCGCATAGTGCTTTGCTGTATTTACCTTAAAATAAGGAAGGTTGTTGACAATGCAACAGCCCTTTCGATGAGTGAAGGGAGCGCCCTTTACAGGTCTTGATCACAGATGCTTGCCTTGAGTCTGTATGATCGCCACACAATATCTTTATCGCCAGCAGCACTGAGGCGATTCTTATGGCACAAACCGATGTAAGGGACCTATACCTGGCTGTGGCTTAGGAGGCGCTACGCATGGGTGCGTAGGGTAGCCAACCCCAACCTTGGTAGTTTCATTAGAGAGTAGGTTGTTTGCTTATGATTTTTGCCGGTACTTCCTGCATCATTTTTCAAACTTTCACAAAATAATGAAACAATCACTTTTTACCCTGATGCTACTAGGCTTGGTCGCTTGTCAAGCCACCGAGTCAAACCCACAAACCCAGGAAAAAGAAGGAGAACCCAATCCTATTTTGGGCACCTGGCAGCTGGTGTATAGTTCTATAGAACAGGGAGATTCTTTGCAGATTAAAGACTTTAGCCGTACTCAGTTCATCAAGATCATCAACGAGACACATTTTGCCTTCTTCAACCAATCAGATAGTAGCGCCGAGGGCTTCTATGCCGGAGCGGGTACCTATACCCTGGAGGGTACCGACTACCAGGAAACGCTGTCTTTCATTGCCAGCCCGGAGTGGCGTAATTCGCATTTCGAATTCAAGCTGGAGTTTCGTGGTGACACTTTAGTACAGTTTGGCGAAGAGGATGTACCTGAGGCAGGTATCAAGCGGCACATCGTAGAGAAGTACTTTCGGGTGGAATAGTGGTTCGGTATTGCTCATTGCCAGTTTTCACTGGGCTACACCTTACTTTTTCAAGGCTAACCGAAAACCAAAAACGGGCAGTTGACCTTGCATAAAGTCCAGGTCTTCTGCTCGTTGGAATCCGAGCCGTTCGTACATCCCCCAAGCCTGTTGCATGGCTTGGGTAGTATGGATCACCAGGTTTTGAGCGGGGCTCTCTTGCCCTTTGCGGATGCAATGTTCCGTCAGTAGTTTGCCAATGCCCATGCCGCGAGAACGCGTAGGAACCGCAAGCAGCCGAAACCCGCAGGCATTTTGCTCCTGGGTGGCAGTTCCGCCAGAGCCGTAGTCCTTCATGTCATGGAAGTATACCACGGCACCACCCAAGACCCCTGAGTCTAACACCGCCACCAATAGCTCTACCTTAGGCTTCTCCATCCATTGGCCCACATTGCGGAGCAAGTTGTAGTAGGAGGGCATTTCATCAGGAGAGGGGAAACCTTCTAGCTGCGAATATACTTCCACCATTAGCTCACCAATTTCGGCGCATTCCTCGGGTCTGGCGCTACGAATCAAAGCGTCCTGGGACATGGGCACAATCTTGTGATAAAGAATACTGTGCTAATGAGGAAAAGGTTCCTGCTCCTGGCAAGCCCCCAAAAGGGGAGGCCTGCAGTACTAATCAGGATAAACAGCTTGTAGCACCTGCATTTTTGTCACCTGAATGGAGCACTGATGCGGTTTGTGGTTCACGTAAAATTCTTGGTTGACTGTTTGGTTCAAGCGTCGGAATAATTCCTGCTGGTCAATAAGCGAAACCGCAACAGAATCCAATTCCCCCAGGGCCCGGCGGAAGACCATTCGAACTCCTGGGGTGACTACCATTTTCCGTAATTCGGTGGGCGTGGAGTAGCCACATTTTCTATTCTTGTCTGCGGAGAAGGTATACTGCACCTTTACCTCCAGGTTCTCCCCGTTGCGGTCCAGCACATCAAAGGAAGTAGTCACTACGTCATCCACCACAGGAATGTATCGGATTGAGCAGGAGATCATCAGACTCGACAAAAACAGAACCCATGCTTTTATTCTCTTCATTACGTGTGAAAACCTACCTGGAGTTTGGCGCTAAATCCCATTTTTTGGCTGCAAGTTCCCGCTATTCTTATAATTCTTCCATTTGATTGGCTAATTGCTCTAGCGTGGTAGGCACCAGCTCAATTTCCGTCTTGGCAAAATCCTGAGTCTGAAACGATTTTTTATATAAGTAGGGAGTATCTTCCATTACGGAAAAAACGATCAGTGTAACCTGCCTGCCGGAAGGCAGCCCAGAAAACCTGGCTGGTTGTCCATCGAAAGAAAATCCGGACATCAAGCTATTGATGTCCTCAAAAACCAAAAATAAGTCAACATACTCGAGGTCCTGGTTCTCAATCTCGATCTCAATAGAACGCTTTGGGGTGGGATCGTCCCAGAACCGGTCACAGTTGATCCACCCCATTTTGTTAATACCCATCACTTGGTATAGCTGCCTATAGTGGTGGGCTTCGCTACCCTCTTCCCTCCAGTAGGAAGAGTCTGTATCTAACAAGGTACTATCCACGTTAGAGGAAATGGTGTCCTGAAAATTAGGGGCAGAAAAGGCAGTCCGGTTTGCCACGGGAAGAAATACCCCTTCCGAGAGGGGCTTGGGTAGCAGCCCTGCCGACCTAAAGGGTTGATCAGTAGGCTTCCAGTTCATGCTTTGCAGGCTGTCACGCTCCCCCATAAAGAGCTGCATGGGCTCGTCGGTAAGGCGCGGAAACTGAACAGCAAGCTGCTCTCCAGGTTTGATTTGGAGGGCGCGGCCTCCCGAGCTCATTTGAAGATGATAGGCGCCACCCGTCTCCAGTAGCTGGCCGTCAGATACAGTCTGCGCGTTGTGCAGTAACATTTGCTCTACGCTGGTTAGCTCCAGCAGTTCTACCTGGATACGCTCTCCAAGCGGAGATCCATCCACCGTCTCCAGAAAATCCGGGTCTACGTACACCGTAGTGCCGTGTTTTCCCTGAATGATTTCTACGCTTTCACCAGAAACGGTAAACTTCTGGACCGGTTCGGCTATGGAAGCTAGCATATCCTTTACCTCCTGCCGCGCAGCGGCTATCTGGGCAGGTGAAGGTTTTTCAGGGGTGGAGGTACAGGCCAAGGCCAACAAAGTCCACAGCAGTAGGAGGGGAGAGGTTTTCTTTAGCATAGTCAGAATTTTGCCCTAATATATTTGTTTCCTGCCCGATTCCTACCCGGAAAGCCGTACTTGTGATTAGAAGCCTGGTGAGCAGTTAGCGTGAGAGCCTTTGGTGCACCTTGATTTCCGAACTGAATATATACAAGTAGGTCCCTATTTAGCTAAAGGTGGTAGAGCGTCAAATTTCACAATCCATCTCAACCTTAAAAAGCCTGCTTTTTTTGGGGCATGTCCTGTGGTGAAAGGGAAAGCTTTTAACACTACTTACTGAGGGTGATTCCTAATGATAAAGCGTAGTTCCATACCCTATTTCCCCGTGGGCTTCCGGGGTAGAATTCCTTTGTATTCTTTACTTACCGATTGCGATTTTATCAAAGGAATACTCATAAACTCCGTGTACGAATGGTTTGACCATGAGCTTACTGAGGGTAGCGGTAATGGTTCGGTACCCTGTTCTCGCACTTTGATCATAAATGACCACATGTACACCATCCGTTTGCGCCACCACCATATCGTGAGGTTCAAATCGCATGGATTTGCTATCGCTTGCCTTTGGAGGAGGGTTTTTTCTCCTCCCTGAAATGGTCATTGGCTTGGATTTATTTGCCTTTAGTTTTTCACTGATTCGTTTTATGTCACTTGGCTTTAGCTGAATCTCAACCGGAGGCTGTCCCGTTAGCCAAGTAAATCCTGCTTGGGCTCCACTACTGGTTATCGATGCATAACCTGTATACTTGCTGGTAAGGTAAGCGATCGCCTTCTCAATAAGCGGAGCATACAGTTGCAAGGTTTCCAGACCGTACCCAGCATAGAAGGGTTGATTGGTTTTTTTGCTGGTAGGCAACTGGGTATCCACAAAAATTTCCTGGAGGGCACCGTTTCTGGGGTCCGTCAACATAATGCGGAAGATTCTTGTGTTGGAGCGAAAGACCCCGCGAATATTTACCTCCCTTATGATGGATTTGATATGATTGGGCATTTTAAGAGCAACGGCTCCTATTGTGGAAATCAACCAGCAATCTCCTAGATTTCCTTGCTTAATCCCTAGTGCGGAAATTCTTTCGGCATCACTCGACTTTGACTCTTCAAGCTCATCCGGGAACAAACTGGCCTCATCATATTTTTGGGGTCGGGTTTTGTTGATGTGTGCAGCTTTAGGTTTCACTTGGGGTACAACACTACCACTGCCACTGGCCATAAGACGAAGGGTATCTAGTTTACTCTGTTTTGAGTCTCGGTCTAAGATGGGGAACCGAGCCATAGTTTCTATTTCATGATCCAAGCCTTTCGCATCGTCTTGCAATTCCTCCCTGATTTGGTCCTCTACAGCTTTTTCCAAATAGCCCTCTAGCTCCTTTTCAGAAGAAAACTTCTGGTCTTTGGGTAGCAATTCTGTCACGTAGGGAGCCCATCGGTCGTCCCAACCTATTTCCTCATTATTAGCTAACAGGTTTTCTACCTCGGATTGGGTGTCCAATTGTTTCCCAGGCAGCAAGATGGCCCTTTGTATGGGTGCTTGTGCACCAGTCGATGCAACCTTGGTGGTAACACTGGGTGCGGAGTGTGGGTCACTTTGTGCCTTAGCTCCCATTTCATCAGCTTCCCTTTCCAGACCAACGTCATCGTTTACCATCACCCCGGTTTTCATCTGTAGGGTAGGCTTTACCCTGCCCTGCTTCTGTTGCACCACGTGCCAGGCCTCGTGAGGTAGATGCTTCTCCTGGCCGGGCCCCAGGTGTATGTCTGTCCTTTGTGCGTAAGCATGGGCACTGAGCTGGGCAGGTTGAGCCGAATTGTAGTGCACCTTCACGTCATCCATGCTATGGCCTGAGAGGCTCTCAATACCGCTTTTGAGGGTATCTGGAAGCCTGGTGTTGTTGGGTGATTTGACCTCTGGATCTGCCTGTTTCTGGATAGGGGTTGCTTTGCCCACCACGGCCCGGTTGGCCATCCGTTGAATGGCCTGCAATTGCTGAACCCGGGAACTGTTGTTAGCTACTGCATGCAATTTACGTTGCACCGCTGCCTGCGGGCGGTTATCTGCCTGGTGAATTTGGGAGGTACCACCCACTTCTGCTTTTTTCTGAAGGGTGGAAAAAGTAGGTTCAGTTTTCGCCTCTGGAGTAGGGGTAGATTTGGCCATAGTATAATAGTCATCCCTTTATACCAGGTTTTAGGATTTGTTACCCCAGATCAAGGAGATTTCTTAGTAAAACACAAGGATAAAGGCAAATTAAATACCTTCTACAAGTGATAATACTATTCTATAGTTATTGTGGAGCCACCTGTGTCAGAACCACCTCTATGCCTTGGGCTAATAGCCGACCGCGTAGTTGAGGGGTCATGCTAACCTCAGAAATGGTAAGCCGTTGCAGGTTGGGCAAAGCCCCTTGCTCCACTGCTTCCACAATCAACCGTGTTTGGTTCGTCACCAGATTACCCAGGTCCAAATGCTCTAAGGAAGCTAGCTGATCCTCGCCGGGAAACCGGCTGGCTAGCTTCCTATCTGCTCTCTCTATTTCCTTTTGCCAGGTGGCTTCTGCCTGTTGGTATCCTGGGCCCAGCTCATCATTGCTCCCCGAATACCCGGCTAGTTCACCACCGCTATTATATCGGTGCCGGAAATCCTTCTCTAGTATGTAGTAGTATCCCGTGGTCGGAATCCGCCCGGCTTGTTCCAACCGGTGAATATCCTCTACGTGTTTATTGCCCACTTTCCAGATGATGGGGACATTTTGGTTGGCCTGGGCGGCCCTATTCATAGCCAGGCTTCGTTGCAGCACGGTGCTATCGCCGTCCGCAGGGTCAAATCCTGATGGCGCCCCTTGCATGAGAATCTGGCACAGATCAGCTAAGCAAGCTCTACTTTCCCGTATTATACTGGGTAAATGCTCATTGAGGCTACTTCCTTGTGTCTTGTGTATCTGCTCCTGGATGCCCTCCAGGCGCTCCCAGATGGCTAGTAATGGAGGAATAAGCGCCAAATCAAACCTAAAATGCGGTTGCCATTGGTATTCTCCATCTTTCTTTAGCGAATAGTATTGCTTTAGGGTAGGGGAGAATCGCCCCTTGTAATCATTGATGAAATTTTCGAATTGATGCATAGCCCACCTTCTGGCAAGCCCCAGTCCGCCATCACTCATGGCGGAGGACGAGGCTCCCATATCTTGGCTGCTACTACTTTTCATAGCTTCAAGACTCCGGACACGAAAAGCATCAGCAAAGGCAGCTTGTATTTCATCAAAATTACTGTCAAAATCCTCACCGGAAGATTCATCCTGTTCATCATCAGAGTCAGGTTTATAGCCATCTTGTATTTCCTCCCAGGTTGCCCAGTCCGATAATTTTTCTAATTCATCTAAGGAGTAGCGTTGGGTATTGATCCCCATCTCTTCAACCAAAGCATCCTTGTCAAAACCGGTACTGGCTATACGTGGAGCAAACATTTTCATGACCTCATTTACGTCCACGGATTGCAGAGCCATACTAGCCTTGTTTGCCTCTTCATTGGCGCGCTCTATTTGATCCGCATCCATTTCGCTTAGCATCCCCAACTGAAAAGTAGCACTCCCGTGTACCAAGCCTATGATCTGTTTTAACCGCAAATCCATGGGGTCAGCATAGTCCGAGTCGTAGCGGGATGTTTTCAGCTTATCTTCTGTGTAGTATTGGTAGCCATCAGCTAGCATTTGCCTCAAGGTCTTAGATTCTAGCTGCCGTGACCCTATATGCGGATAGTCGGTGTGGGTTTCCCCAATCATATTAAGTTTGCCCGCCGTAGGTAAAGTTTTCTGTACGCGTTGCACCGCCTTGCCAATAGAACTAGTAGTGTTGGTGCTCTTCGGTGGAGAAGAGATGGCATTGGATTGAAGTGCTCGTGCTCCCATTACATCGGCTTCATGTTCCAGGCCTGCATCATCGTTTAGGGGTACGCTCCCTTTCATCTGCCGGGTGGCTTGCACACGACCTTGCTTCTGCTGCACCACGTG
>DMST01000343.1:11457-17162 GCA_003454975.1 Cytophagales bacterium
CGGAGTTGTAGTGCACCTTTACGTCGTCCATGCTATGGCCTGAGAGGTTCTCGATGCCGCTCTTCAGAGTATCTGGTAGACCGGTTTGGTTGGGCGACTTAGTGTTTGAGGCTGCTTGCCTTTGGATAGGGGTAGGATCTTGTACTCCTACCGACTTATTGGCCAACTGCTGCAGTGCTTGCAGCTGCTTTACCCGGGGGCTGTTGTTGGCCACGGCTTGCAGTTTGCGCTGTACCGCTGCTTCAGGCCGATTGTTTACTAATTTGGCCTCACTGTTTTGGTCAGACTTTACCTGATCAACCAAGGTACGCCGGTTGGGGAGTGATTCTTCTGAGGCAGGTGATCGGGTGGACATGAATAACGGTTTGGTTTAATGTGTAAAAACTATGTTGGTTCCCCCAGCTTTCATACCATTCTTAGCATCAGTCAAGGACTGAGCGTGTTTTCTGCAAGGTGTCAATACGTAGTTCAACCAGCCGTTTTTCCATAATTGATGTAATCACCGCTAATTCAGGCCCCTTCTTGTCAGATCTGAGGTCAGATAGAAGCCTCTAAAAGAACTCCGCTTTTATGAGTGCATTGGCAAAAATCATAATATTTTCAGTTAGCTCAGGCCACAGTGGATAGGGTACCGACTTTGTCATTTCTCTAAATTCAATTGGAACCAGCGGCATATCGTATTTCTCATCTGCTTCGTCCAAAGCATCAAATTCACCCATACTTTCCGAGCCTTCCATTATCCCTTCTACGGAGAAAAAATCACCTATACGCGATAGCAAATCAAAGCCTGAAGTCATACTCGTTACCCACTCTTCAATGGTAGGGCCAGCCTTGTCTTTTATTGCTCCTTTCACTCCAAACACCCTACTATTGGCCTGTAAATCTGCAGCCAGGGCCACATTGGCGGGAGTTAAGAAGGGCTTTACTGATTCGGGCAGTGCATTAAATAAAGCCGTGAAATTCACTCGACTCATCATGGGGGCCATTACTTTGACGTAGCTGTAGGAACTTCTGCCCGGTACATTGGCCGTGCGAATATAGCTGGCCGCCAAGCCTATAATTCCCTCTAGTTTTCGCCAGGCCATCTCTGGGATATCAGGATGCGTTTGCCGCAGATGATTTACCAATACTACGGTGGCATCGTGCGCAGAAACCAACGTGGGCTCACGTTCTTGTGCTGCCCCCAACTTGACTTGCTTTTGCCCCATGCCCGTACCCAGCGTGTATTCCTTAGCCGCTACCAGATGTAGCGAGGAGATTATTTTCTCCATAGGGATGCCTACCGTAGTTTGTGGGGCGGCAGTAAGGGCACTCGCGGGTCCTAATGCAAAATAATTGGCAATAAGCTGGCCTTGGTTGGCATCCATCAAGGCGAGGTTACGGGTTTGGTTGTCTAATAGGATGCCTTCCCGTATATGCTGGTCATCAGGATGATCAAATTGATCAGCCTGCTCTTGCTTTTCTACGGGGATGACATAGGGTAACTGGGCCATACCGTGGGCCCAAGCCACCAGATTTAGCATGGTCTGATGCAAAGGACCATAATTAGAAAAAGGGTCGGTAATAAACTCCAAATCTCCCTGATCGCATTCTATTTTCCATCCTGTCGCCTCAAATAAGGCGGTTTTTAGCGGTGGCGCATCTCCCTGAGAATTACGAAGGGCAATATTGGTTTGAAATTCGAAGCCTACTCTCCGCTGAATGGCCTGATGGGTATTTCCAATTCCCGAAGCAGATTTTAACGTTTTGGCGTGCACGGGTGTGGTGGCACTAAGAGCCCTTTCTCCCATCACATCGGCTTCGCGTTCCAGGCCTGCATCATCGTTGAGCGATACCCCACCTTTCATCTGCCGGGAAGCTTGCACGCGGCCTTGCTTCTGCTGCACCACGTGCCAGGCCTCGTGGGGTAGGTGCTTCTCCTGGCCGGGCCCCAGGTGTATGTCCGTCCCTTGAGCGTAGGCATGGGCATTGAGCTGTGCGGGTTGGGCCGAGTTGTAGTGCACCGTTACGTCGTCCATGCTATGGCCCGAGAGGTTCTCTATCCCGCTCTTTAGGGTGTCCGGTAGGGCCGTGTGGTTGGCCAGTGTAGCCTTGGCGGTCGCTTCTTTCTGGATAGGGGCAGTTTTGCCTGCCACCGCCCGGTTTGCCATCCGCTGAATGGCTTGCAACTGCTTTACTCGGGGGCTGTTGTTGGCCGCCGCATGCAGCTTGCGCTGTACTGCCGCCTCTGGCCGATTGTCCTTTTGGGGTTTTTGGGCACGCCCTACCGTCTCACCCCGCCTTTGAAGGGGAGAAAAATTGGGCTCGGCTTTTGCCTCTGGCGCAGGGGTAGTTTTGGCCATGATGAATCGATCATCCTTTTATACCCAAAAACAGAATTTGTTACCCACTGCACTCCTATATTCTTGGAAATGATCAATCCACTAGTGAATAAACCGGCCTTTTTCTTAGTTGCATCACATACCAAAGGGTAGCAGTTCTTTTACCAGTCCTCAACCCCTCACAAAAGGCACAGGAGGATAGACAAACGCTTACCAGCTACTTGCAAGGGCTGCGGAAATGCCTATTGCTGTAGCACTCCCTCCAGTACGGTGTAATAGCGCTCAGCTACCAGGGTCGCCCCAGCCTCATTGTAGTGTACGTCATCCGCCAGGTGGGTATCGTTGAAGCCGGTAAACATATCTACCGTCAGAACTTGCGACGTGGCTGTGGTTTGGACGGCCGCCATATTGAGGACCTCTTGGTTCATTTGGCTCATAAAAGAGGTTAGCTCAGTCGTCATCGCTTCCTCCATAGCCGGAGCCATTTGCTCAATGATGATGGTCACATTGGGGTTATTCGCCTGTAGCACGTCTATGATGGCATTGACATTGTCCACCGCATCCTCGAAGGAGCTGTTCTCTAAGCCATCGTTGCCTCCGGGCGAGCTCAGCAGCACAATGTCTGGCGAACCAGCAGCATCTAGCCACCCGGGCAGGCCTTCCAGAATCTGCCCCGAAGTAGCCCCACCGTACCCACTGTGCCAGCCATCAAAAGTCTGACCGGCATAGCTAGGATAGCTAGCATCATCATAGTTGGCACCGATAAAGTCGAAGTCCCAACCACCATCTACCAATAGCTTCCAGAGCTCGTAGCGATAGCTTTCGAAGGCAGGTCGGGCCCCTTCTACCCGTGATGCGCCCAAGGGCATAATCACGTTGGCAGACGTACTGGGGGGCGGAGGCTCTATTCCAGGGTCGCAAGCCGTAAACAGCAACCAGAAGGGTAGAAGCAGGGCAAAAGTGTATTTCCGTGACATGTTCTTCATTTTGGTGGTGGATATGATGTAGATACAAGATGACCTGGAAGATACCCTACCGGGTAGGTAAACTAAATGTGGAGGTAAGCATGGGCAATATCTACAAGGAATGACAAGGTTTATGAAGCCGAAACCGATTATCCTTTTGCTTGGAAAGAACCATTATTGAAAAGGAGGGATGGTAGAACCAATTAGACCTCAAGAACTGGGCCCAGCTTGCCGGCATGTCATGATCAATGCATTAGAATAGGGGGGTATACCCTTACTCCTGATCCTTAATCATTTCCAGACGATATCCGTACACGCACTGCTTGTGAATGCAATACAGTTGCAATAGTTTCACGCCGATAATTGAGACCTGCATACTTCTAAAAAACTGAGTACGAACATCATGGAGCAAAACCGCCGTCAGTTCATCACCTTCCTGGGCAAGGCCAGCTTGGGTGCCGCCCTTCTTCCTCCCTTTTTAACCAGCTGTGGCAATACCACCACCCCCGCACAATCCCTTACCCAGGCTACGGAAGCAACCCTCCAGCGGCTAAAGGATTTTGTGTTGGAGGCTATGGCTGCTACTGACAAAGACGATCTCGTATTGGCCAATGGACTAGACTACCACGTGGTGGTAAAATGGGGCGATGCCCTGAGTGATCAAGACCAGTTTGGATTTAATAATGACTTCACCTGCTTCATCCCATTGGATGAAAGCAACCCTAAAGACGGTCTCCTGTGGGTAAACCACGAGTACATTCATCCGTTGTTTGTTTCCGATTTTGATTTTCGAGCTCATGATGATCCCTGGGAGCACCGCACCGTTGAGCATGTAGACCGGGAGATGTACCACGTGGGCGGCAGCATTGTGCGCATCCGTGAGGAAAACGGCACCTGGCAAGTAGTACCCAATGACCCACACAACCGGCGGCTTACGGCAAAAACCCCCATTGCACTCAACTGGGACCATCCCGTTGCAGGCCAGTCTACCGTTATTGGTACACACAGCAACTGTTCGGGGGGGATTACCCCGTGGAATACCTTCCTCACCTGCGAGGAGAATTATGATCAGTTCTTTGGGGAAACGGTGTACAATGAGGCCAACGAGCCTAGCCACCGGCTTAGTAGCTACCGTTGGGAAACGTTTTACCCGTACCCACCCGATCACTACGGCTGGGTGGTAGAGGTAGACCCTAAAACCGGGGCCGCCCAAAAGCATGTAGCCCTGGGTCGATTTGCGCACGAGTGTTGTACGGTGTACGAATTGGAAGACAAGCGTGTAGTGGCCTACTCGGGTGACGATGCCAACGACGAGTTTCTGTACAAGTTCATCTCCTCACAGCCGAGCTCGCTCAAAGAGGGCATCTTGTATGTGGCCGATACCGTTAATGGCCAGTGGATCTCCTTAGATTGGGAGGCCCAGCCACTATTGCAGGAGAAGTTCAAGGACCAGACGGAGGTATTGGTTCGGGTGCGCGAGGCGGCTCGTATGCTGGGAGCCACAGAACTGAACCGCCCCGAAGACATCGAAATTGATCCCGTGACGGGTAACATCCTGGTATCACTCACCAACAACAAGCCAAAGGGAGACTTGCACGGCTCTATCCTGAAGATTGAAGAAACCGATGGGGCCTTTGATGCGCTCACCTTTCAGGCTTCTACGTACTATGCAGGAGGGGAGGAGAGTGGCTTTTCTTGCCCGGACAACCTGGCCTTCGATATGTCGGGCAACCTCTGGATCACCACGGATATGTCAGGTAGTGCCATGAACGAAGGGGACGGCCCCTACATGCCCTTTAAGAACAACAGCCTGTTTGTGATTCCTCGCTACGGAGCCGACGCCGGCAAGGTGATCCGTGTGGTCTCTGCGCCACGCGATGCCGAACTCACCGGCCCTTGGTTTTCACCCGACGGCAAGACTCTGTTCCTAAGCGTGCAGCATCCCGGTGAGCAAACCAGGGACTTAACCGAGCCCACCAGTACCTGGCCCTTTGACACTGACGGCATCCCCAAACCCGCCGTGGTGGCCATTCAGGGAGATTTGATAGAAAAAATGAATCTACTGCGTCAGCTAGAGGAGGCATAAGAGGCAAGGGCCTGGGGTTCAACCGGCTGTGCGGGTAGACACAAAAATCAAGCTTCTTTTCCCAAGCTTTCGGCACAACAAACTGGTTTGAATGCCTCAGACTCAGATGTCTGATCGCGTACCGGTCAGGATAAATTGCTCTATTTTTTCTACAAATACGAATAATATTTTTGGTGGGCAGATATAATTTCTACATTTACGAATAATATCAAAGCAATGAAGGGGACCAATCTGGGTGAATTCGAGGAAGTAGTCTTGCTGGTGGTGGGCATTCTGTACGACGATGCCTACGGAGTAGCCATTAAAGAGGAGATCAACCAACAGACCGGACGG
>DMST01000343.1:17176-18732 GCA_003454975.1 Cytophagales bacterium
GGTCGGTGACACTCAGCAGCGTGCACGCTGCGCTGAACCGCCTGCTGGAGAAAGGTTTTTTAGCCTCCCGGTTTGGCGAACCCAGCCAGCGAAGAGGAGGGAAGCGGAAGAAGCTCTTTACCATCACCGCCAGTGGTATGGCCGCCATGCAAGCGGCCCGAGCCCAGCGGGATCAACTTTGGAACGCATTACCGCAAGCCCTTTTTAACATCTGACCGCACCATGAGCAAGCACCACTCGCCCACACCCCCCAAGCTCGCTCAGGCTTTCCTTACTTGGTTCTGTAAGGACGGTTTGCTAGAGGAGATTGAAGGGGACCTATACGAGGAGTATTTGGACCGATGGGAACGGCATCCCGCCCTGGCCAGAGGGATGTACGTGCTGCAGGTACTTTCCTTTTTTCGCCCGTTTGCCCTCAAGCGCTTTGCGGACTTAATACCCGACAACAACATGATGATTTTACACTACACCAAAATGGGCCTGCGGGCCTTGGCCCGTCAGCGGCTTACATCGCTGATCAACGTTCTCAGCCTATCGCTGGGCATCGCCGTGGCCGTGCTGATCTATCTCTTTATTCAGAACGAGGATAGCTTCGACCGTTTCCATACCCAGCACGAGCGCATTTACCGGATCAACCGCATGGACCTGGACCCCAACGGAGGAATGGTTTGGGGTATCGAGGGGCATCCCATGCCGTTTGTGCCCGCCGCAGCTGAGGCAGTACCGGAGTTTGAAGCTATTGCCGAGGTATACGCCTTTGATGAATACCTACGCACTGACCTCTGGGAAGGCCAGCAGGAGGTGTATGCGGTGGGAGCTGACTTTTTTAGCATGTTCGATTTTGCCTTTCTAGCCGGACCCCAAGCCTTCACGGGCAAAGACCAAATTGTGATCACGGATAAGATGGCTCTTCAGTATTTCGGACGGGCGGATGTAGTGGGAGAGGAGTTGGACCTATTCTTTGATGATGCTTACTACCCGATGGAGGTACGCGCGGTAGTGGAAGCGCCCCCGGCCAATTCTTCCTTCCAGTTTGAGGCGGTGGTGCCTTTTCAGTTTGTGAGGGAGAATCCTAGTATGGCCAGCTACGACCGCTGGACCCTCAGCTTTGTACGCAGCTATGCTCTCCTGCATGAGGGGGCAAACCCAGGTGCTGCCGTAGAGAAACTGAATGCACTGGCCGAAACGCACTTCACCCACAGCTTTGCCGAGCTCACCGAGCAATACGGGGAAGGTAGCCGCGTGGTTTATCAGTTGCAGCCCCTGACAGAGGTGCATTATGATCAGGAGATTGTAAGCAGCGGGCACCCGGCCGGAGACCGCACCAATGGCTACATACTAGCCGCCATCGGTGGGGTTATATTGCTCATTGCCTGTATCAACTTTACCCTCCTGGCGCTGGGCCGCAGCACCCGCCGTGCTCGGGAAATTGGGTTGCGGAAAGTCATTGGTGCCCGCCCTAGGCAACTACGTCAGCAGTTTCTGGGAGAATCTTTGCTGCTGTCCGTAGTCAGCCTGGTGCTAGGGCTGGGCTTAGCCGCGTGGTGGTTAACCAC
>DMST01000166.1:0-1852 GCA_003454975.1 Cytophagales bacterium
TCTTCCATCGCCGGGCCTATCAATCAAATTCAGCATCGGTAGGGGAGAGACGCCGGGGAAAGACCACCTTCATGTTGGGTGGCTTTTGCATCACCTGATCTACCCCTTCGGGTACTACTGGAATCTCGTAGACATAGAACCGACTCTGAGGGTCGTCCCTTAGCCGTTGTGTTTTGGGATAGAGGGTGGCGTGATCCTCGATCAGCTGTAGCTGCTGAGTGAAATGGCTGATGAACAGGCCATCGCCTCGATAGAACACCAGTCTATCCGGTTCAGCAAAACTTTTGGTAGAGGGGCTTGCATTACCCCAGTCTACCACGTGGATGGGCAAGAAGAAATCGTGCACGGGCACATAGTGGAAGGGGTTCCCTTGGTGCTCGGCTTGTTTGGTCCAACAATAGTGTAGGTAGGAATTTACGCGGGCATCGTAGGCATTGGCCTTGATGGAGGCCTGCATATAATTGCCTGTACTCACGTTGTTAAACTCAATCTCCATGCGGGCATTCACCCCTGTGTCTTTGAGGAACTGCCGCAAATAGACGTAGAGATGGGAATAATCTTTTGCTGCTTCTGACTCAAACAATTCGTTGATATGTTCCTGAGCAGCTACAAAGTATTCTAGCTGCTGACTAGGATTCAACTTTTTCAAATCTGCCCGAAATTTTGCCTCTGCTTCGGCTCTCAGGGTAGGAATGGAGTTGCTGAATTCGGTTGCCATTTTCCGCAAGGCCACCAAGAAAGATTGTGGACGCTGCTTCCCCTTTTTCGCTCCCAGTGCTTTCCATTCGGTTTCAAAGAAGGTAGTTATATCTGCTACCAGCATCTTGAGTACATGAGCTGCGGCTTTACCGCCTATTCCCCCTATACCCGCAGTAACGCTAGCAAGCCCTAAGCCCAGAATGAAGGAAAATCCTTCGGTAAGGAGGCCGTCCGGTGAAAACTTCCAGCTCACCTTATTTCCTGCTTTGGGTGCTGTATTCACCAATTGCTCCATCTTCTCCACGGCGGCGTCCATACTGCTGTATACCTGATTGAGATACAGAACATGGGAATCGCGCAGTTGGGTAGGATACGTTTCCGGGGTCTGGGTAGTCTGCAAAGGAATTTGCTGTGGAATCAGCAACTGGAGGGAATTACCAGGCACCTGGCTCTGGTGCTTTCCGTTGAGTTGCTTTAGCTTTTCCAGGACCTCGTCCTGTACCTGAGCGGAATGCCCTGCCCAGGCTTCTGCCACCCAGGATTTCAGGCTAGTGCCCGCTTTCAGTTCCTGATTTACTTTGCGGCTGGTGACGAGCATTTTTGTACTCATCGCCTTCACTTCGGCCGAACTCTTTACCATTAGCTCTACCGGAGTCAAGGCTACGGTTTCGTCAAACATGACGGACTGCCCGTTGATTTTGACGGGCTCGGCGCTATGCGCCTGGGCAAAGCCCCTCGGGAATTGTGTTGTTCTTGCCATGATAAGATCAGAGTTTGGTGCCGATGAAGTGGGCCGATACCGGGACTAGCAGTTGCTTTTGGGTGGTTTCAAAGCCGGTGACCAGGCCATTGGCGTTGGTGGCCGATACACGCTTGAAGTGCGCCGTGTAGGGTTGCACTTCGGGGTATACCCACAGGGTCACCTGCTCGTGCACGGAGCCCCAGAATTTCATGCGGTGGCGGGCCAATTTGTTCATGTAGCCTTCTATGGAGGCGGTCTCCATTAGGGCCAGCTCTTCTTCATTCAAAGCGGGCTCCCCGGTAAGCTCGGGTAGCAGGGCATTGAGGCCTTGCAGGCTCAATTCCATGCCCGACTTTAGTTTGCCTCGGTAGTCGTTGGTGTGCTCGTGGGCTAGCTGCACGGCCGTTTCCA
>DMST01000166.1:1900-3228 GCA_003454975.1 Cytophagales bacterium
TTTCCAGCCGTTGGTTGGTCGGGTTGCGATCGGCCAGGCGGTAGTAGTACTTGGCATCCAGGGCTACATCGCGCATTTTTTCGGTGAGGGTGGCCGACCATACCTTGTGCCAGTAGGCGCGGTGTTTCTCCACGTTGTTGAGCGGAATGGCCGGGGCATCAGGTTTTTCCAGGCGGTCAAAGGCCAGGTCTTCTACAAAGCACACCACTTGCTGTAGCGAGGTGCCCAGGTGCTGGCCGTGTTTGTTGGGCCAGATTAGCTGCACGCTCAGGATGTACTCCTGCATGGGCTCTAACCCCGCCAGCTGTTGCCGGGTAAGCCGGGGTACCCGGTCCAATTTGCCCGCTTGCACGTTTCTGAGTCCTACGCGCTTTTCCGGTATTACCACCTCGCCCTGCAGTGTTTTGAGGCACATCTTGAGCCGCGCCTGCCGAATTCCCCGTGGGGTCTCTAGGCGCAAGGGGAAGTTGGCATCTTTTTGCAGGCTGTACACCCGGTGACTCAGGTTCATCAGGTTAGCCGGAGTATCGCTGTCGGCGATGGTCAGGTTTACCTTGGAGGTTGGGATGAACTTCACCCCACGTTTGCGCAAGCTTTTAGCCGTATGGCCCCGCAGGCTTTGGGCGGCCGCTATTTTCTCGGCCATGCGCTGCTGGTGGGTTTGCCCCAGTATGGCCTGCACAATGGCCTCGTTGCCCGCGCTATTGAACTGGTCCAGGTTGGTCCACTCCACTTCTACCTTCTCGTCCAAGCCCAGCAGACTCTTTAGGAAATCCGAGCTTACGTCCAGGATTTTGCCGGTGGGCATGACGGCCTTTACAAATTCGGGGTTGGTGATGCCTTTGACGGCGTCTTGTACGGCGGGCATCAGTTTGGCGCCTACGTTGGCGATGCCCATGATGGTCATGGGGTCAAACATGGCCTGGCTGTGCCCGGACAGGCTTTTGGCCGCGCTTACTTTGCCTCCGGTCATTTTCTCCATCAGGAGTTGTAGGAGGGCTTGTACGTCTTCGTTTTTGAGGGCCGATTGGGCCAGGTCTGCGGCTTGGCTTGCGCCTTTATTTTTGCCCTTGGGGGCAAACAGACCCACCAGGCCGGGTAGTACTGAGGTAAGCACTTCTCCTACGGAGGCGCTTTGGCTCAGCGGGATTTCGCGGATCCGGGTATATGAGTTAGATGCTTCTGGTAATCCTTGCATGATTTCTTCCGTTGTGAGGCTTACACTTGGTGTAGGGCTGGCTAGCCCTACGGGTACGATGTCCGAATAGCAGGGGCCGGCGCGCTCGGCCGTCCGGTAGCTAATCAGTTGTAGATATCGGTGCTTGCGG
>DMST01000184.1:0-709 GCA_003454975.1 Cytophagales bacterium
TACTCGGTAGTGCTCAGTACTACAATGATGGAGCCGCCTCCGGGGGCCAAGGGGTAGCTTATATCTCTAGCCAAGGGGCAGGCTTTCGCCTGACCAACGTACCTGAGGCCACCAGCGTAGACATCTCTTACGCATCTCAGTTTTCAGGGGGCATCTCCATCTTCGTAAACGGCCAAGACCGTGGCGACATGGCTTTCCCCTCTTCTGGCGGCTGGGTAGGCAACTACCTCACCGTAACTTTCAATACCTCGGTGCCTGCCGGAGCTACTTTTGAGATCATCTACCAAGGTGGCGATGTGGCGCTCAACGTAGACCAGCTGGTATTCAACGGCGGTGGTTCCGGTGGCGGACCTTCTTGCTCGGATGGCATCCAGAACGGTGACGAGACGGGTATAGACTGTGGTGGTAGCTGCACGGCTTGTGCTACTTGCTCAGACGGAGTGCAGAACGGGGATGAGACCGGAGTGGATTGCGGTGGCTCATGTGGTGCCTGTGTTTCTTGCTCAGACGGTATTCAGAACGGTGACGAAACGGGTGTAGACTGTGGTGGAAGCTGCGGAAGCTGCTCGTTCGATGCTTTAGTAACGAGCGCAGCTAGCGGCTCTGATGATATTTTGGTGGGGGGTGCTGGCTCTACGCAGCCCGGCTACACTATGTATACCTGGGACAACGACAACGGCGGTCCTTTCAGCCAGTGCGACGGCGGATG
>DMST01000184.1:795-1078 GCA_003454975.1 Cytophagales bacterium
TTGCCTAGCCTGGATGCCGCCGTTATCGGCTCTTTGGCCTCTGGCTTTGACGGCACCTTTGGCGTAGTAGGTCGTTGCGACGGTACGCTGCAGCTTACCTATAACAACGAGCCCTTGTATTTCTACAGTGGTGACAACGCACCCGGCCAAACCAATGGCGATCAGCCCAGCGGTACCTGGCATTTGGTGACAGCCACAGTAGCGCCTCCCCCGCCTACGTGTAACGACGGTATCCAGAACGGAAGCGAGACCGGTATTGACTGCGGTGGTCCTGATTGCGACG
>DMST01000184.1:1101-3114 GCA_003454975.1 Cytophagales bacterium
CGACGCGTGTGCACCCATCATAACTGACGGACAGTGCGAAGGCTACGGTGTATCCTATGTGGGCGGTCAAGGTTACTTGTACTCGCATGTATCACTAGGGGCACCTTGCTACATGTGTACTGGCCCCGGCTTCAACGGCTGCAATAGCAACTTCACGCTGGAAGGCGACTTCTACATCATGCCTGTACAGGTAACTCAAGGGCAACAGTACAGCTTTGGCATCCAGTGCGGACCCAATGTTTTGGTAGAGGGCACGGTAGGCCAAGGTACCAACTGCTGGTTGACGCCTAGCTGTAACGACGGCGTGCAGAACGGGAATGAGACCGGCATAGACTGCGGTGGCCCTGATTGTGGCGCTTGCCCTACCTGTGATGACGGCATCATGAACGGTCTGGAAACGGGTATCGACTGCGGAGGCCCTGACTGTGTGGATTGCGCCGTGATTTGTAACGGCACGCCCAACCCTGAGGCGGCGGTGGCTGCTACCAACGAGACGCTAGAGGGCAACAGTGATGGGACCATTACCTTTACTTTCAACAATGCACCGGGTCGTTCTACCATCCAGTTTAGCCTCAACGGCGGTGCCAGCTATGGCTACAGCTCGGCTGACAATGCAGGCAGCTACACCATCAGCGGTTTGGCTCCCGGCACCTACGATGTATCTACCCGCTGGCAAGGCGGCGACTGCCCATTGGGCTTGGGTAGCGTAACCATATCTGAGGGACCTCCTGCCCCTACTTGCTCTGACGGCATCCTGAACCAAGGCGAAACAGGCGTAGACTGTGGTGGGCCATGCCAGGCTTGTGCTCCTAACGCCTGTGGCGATATTCCGTTGGTAACGTATCCTAAGCCTGCCCTGCCAACAGCGGTGATTGGTGCCGATGCGGGCCAAGGCTTCGCGATTGACTTGTCCAACGATCTCACTACCGTAAGCGTACGCTACGGCTCAGTGGTGGGTATCCAGTCGGGTGGCAACCCTAGCTTCGATTTCTTCTGCTCTTGCAACCAAATAGAGTTCTACGAAGCAGACCTTTCGTCGGGCACGGCTAGTGTACCTACGCAGTGTACTGATGGTGGTGACTACTACTACTTTGTACGGTACAACAAGCAGGGCAACACTACGGATGATGCAGGTGATATCTACGTATACTCAGCCTTGTTTACGACTTCCGGTTCACGGATCGATCCTGACAACCGTTCTACCCTCGTAAGCGGCGGTGCCAACTGGATGCGTTTCCGTCACCCTCACGCACAAGACGGCATCACCGAGGCCGTATTTGATGCGCAGCATAACGGTGACCTGCTTCGCAACCTGGACCGTTTTGAGACGGTGTTCACGGATGCCTCTAGCGGCTTAACCATCGATCCTATATTGACCCGGGGCGACGCTAACTCTCGTCACCCACACGGTGGGGCAGACAATGCTGCCGTGATTCGGATTGACTATATGGAGAAAGGCGATGCCTCCCCTCCTACCTATGCCAAGTCTGCCGGAGAATATGCCGGTAAGTGGGGCTGGGGTAACATCATTACCTACGAGATCACCGCGGTAACGGGTGGCTCTGGTGCACAGACTTACAATACCTTCCAGAACTACGTGATCGGCGAAGGCCTGAACACCTTCGGTGATCCTCGGAATGCTTCGGCAGGCCGTGCGACCACCAATATGGTGCTGCCAGGCTTTGGCTCACACAAACAAATGGAGCACGACGCCATCTTCACGCAGCACATCATTACGCTGGAAGATGAGGACGACGTGGATGCCTTCCTGGAAGGTCACCACCTGTTCCACGGAGTACGCCACCGTGTGAATGGCGCTGATGCGGCCAACGAGCTAGGTCTGGTGCCTATCGGTACTGAATCCTGCGGCAACTGCCACTTCCGCGACGGACGCGGATCTGAGGTGATCCAAACACCTCGCGGACCACGGGTACCACCTGCGGTGATCGGGGTAGGTCTGCTAGAGTGGATTGCCGGACGTGAGGCGGGCTTCCGCTGGGACGGCGGCGCGGC
>DMST01000184.1:3155-22651 GCA_003454975.1 Cytophagales bacterium
GGCGGCGCGGCCACGGTACGCGAGCAGTCCATCAACGCCCTGGCCGAAGACCACGGTATAGATGCAAGCGATCCTAATCAGATCTCTCCTGAGGCCTTGGATCAGCTGGTGAAATATGTAGAGTTCCTCTCGGTACCTGCACGTAGCTACGCTGCCCATGATGACGGGGTAGTACAGACGGGTAACGTGAAGTTCATCGAGGCCGGTTGTGCCGGATGTCATACGGTTACGCAGAAAACGCGTAACGATGCTCCTGAGGAGTTCCGCAATATTGTACTGCGCCCCTACACGGATATGAAGATGCACACCGTAACGGATGCACCGTATCGTACGCCAGCACTTTGGGGCTTGGGTCGCAACATTACCCTGTTGCAAGAAAATGGCAAGCAGCTACTGCTGATGCACGACGGCCGCGCTACCACGCTGGATGGAGCCATTCAGGCCCACGGCGGTGAAGCTTCTGGCTCGCGCGCTGCCTACAATGCTATGAGCTCTTCGGATAAAGCAGCCTTAATTGCCTTCCTGGAAAGCCTATAAGTCCACTGATAACGCAAAAAAGACAATGAAAAAGTTAGCAATCATAGTACTGTGCATGGTGGGCTTTGCACCCGTAGCCATGAGCCAAATAAGCCTACAGTGCCCCTCTTGTCGTAGCTTCGAAAGCTGCGGCCAGTGCTGGGTAGATGCCGCTGAAGCCACCGCCGCCGGATGCGCCGCGGCGCGGGGTGTTACCTCACCCAATACCGTTGAAAACGGTTTGGAGATGAACCTGGGTATCGAGCAAATCTCGGTGTACCCCAACCCGAGCCAAGACGGTTTCTTCACCTTGGGTAATCCTGAGGGATTTGTAGGAGAGGTAAAAGTAGCCGACCTGTCTGGTAGAGTAGTGGTGACCTACTTGCTACAGGGCGAACGTGAGTTTCATGCTTCGCAGAAGCTGAAGGCTGGGCTGTACTTCATCTTGATTAATGATAAGGAAGGCCATCTGGTCACCAAGTCCTTAATGGTCATTCAATAACAGTAGTAGTTCAGTTCATAACATGTTCCCCGCCCGTTGCTGGCGGGCGGGGACATTTTTTGATGAGAAATGTGTAAGAAGGTACGTGCACACTCCCAGCAGGGGGGCAATCCAGACTTCTGCCTGTATTCTCTAAAAAAAACAAAAGCACTGTGAAACCGAATTTTCAAGGCATTAGCATATCACATCGCACGACCACCGTGGTAGACCGGGAGCAATACGCACTGGATGCAGCGGGTCGGGAACAGCTTCTATTATCCTTGCGTGATCTGGGAGGCGTGCAAGAGGCCTTGGTGCTTTCTACCTGCAATCGTACAGAGGTATATGTAGTTTCTGATACACTGACACCCGCTGATTTATTCTCCTTCTTGTGCCTTTCCAAGGGCATTCCCAGCACTCCAGACAAGATCTCTCACTACGTTGGCCTGGCTGATACCGAAGCTACGGCTCACCACCTATTCCGGGTGGGGGCAGGCTTAGAATCCACCATCCTGGGCGATCAGCAGATTGCAGGCCAGATTAAAGAGTCCTACCAGGCTACGTGCGACCTGGGCATGGCCGATACCTATTTGCATCGCCTGATGCATACTTTGTTCTTTACCCAAAAACGGATTGTTAACCAGACCGAATTCAGAGCCGGTGCCGCCGGTGTATCCTATGCCGCTGTGCAAGTGGCTCTGGAGGCAGCCCAAAAATTTGTACAGCCTGCCGTCCTGATTCTGGGTGCTGGTGAAATGGGCAGTGATGTATGCCGCCACCTTGCCAAGCACCACCCAGCCCCCATTACCGTTGCCAACCGAACGCCAGGCAAGGCAAAGGCATTGGCCGAAGAAACCGGCATAAAGTACCTCTCCATGGAAGCGGCCTTGAGCAAAGTAGACCAATTCCCCATCGTTATTTCCACCGTATCGGCTCCAGATCCCATTCTGACGCTACAAAACACCAGCCGTCGCATGGGTCCGCAGTGGATCATTGACCTATCCGTGCCCCGTAGCGTGCACGCTACCGTAGGTACCCAGGAGAACATTCACGTAGTGGACGTAGACCACATTCAGGCGCAGACGGATGCCGTACTAGCCCGCCGTCAGGCGGCCATTCCCGCCGTAGAAGCCCTGGTAAATGAAGGCCTCGCGGAAGTACACCAGTGGCAACAACAGCAGATGTTCTCACCCATCATCAAAGAAGTAAAAGAAACACTGCAAGAGATTCGTGCCGGTGAACTAGCCCGGTACTTGCAAAAACTGTCGGTCGAAGATCATTCTCTGGTAGAAGCGCTTACCCAGAATATCATTCAAAAAGTATTGAAGATTCCGGTGCTACAGCTAAAAGCGGCTTGTCAGCGCGGGGAAGAAGGCCCCTTGGTAGACGCCTTGCGGGTGCTTTTTGACCTGGAAAAAGACACTAAAATTCATGCTAAATCATAACCTATTGCAACCGCTATTTATTAATTATTAACTGAACTCCAATCGTAATGAAAAACCCAAAAAAAGTATTTTTTTATGTGCTGCTAGTCTCGGTAGCCGTGGGAGCTCAAGTACCCCCTGCGGAACGGGAACTTGCAAATTTGGAGCCCCGGACGGGGGAAACACTTCTATTTATTGGTCAGGATTTGCAATCTGTAGCAGACTACGTGGCTGACTGCACGGACTGTCCGACACCCGGCGGAGTAGCCACCTACCTGAATCTGGAAGGCATACTAACGCCTGGTTTCTATGGCGGTTTGGGCTTTACCCAAGAGGATAAGCCTTTCGGGAAGACCATCAACTGGGGAGGAGGCCCGTTGGATGCCTATGCGCTGGCTAGCCAGTACCCAAAGTCAGCGGTGCAAATAGGGCTGTACATGGTAGACCAGACCGAAAAAGTGCGCAAGGGAAAGCTAGATGCCCAAATCGAGCAGCTGGGGGATTACTTTCAGCAGTTTCCTGAAACACCCTTTTACCTACGAATAGGGTACGAGTTTGACGGCAACTGGAACCACTACGAGCCTACCAGCTACGTAGCTGCTTTTCAGCACATTGTTAAACAATTGCGCACCCAAGGTGTAGAGAACGTGGCCTACGTTTGGCAGTCGGCCACTTCACCGGTAGACGATATTCTGGACGGAGGCCGTGAGCCACTAGACCCCTACTATCCTGGCGATGATTTCGTAGACTGGGTGGGTCTATCTTGGTTCTTGCAAGCCCACGAGAAACCTACCTCCGGCAAGCCATGCCCCGCTACGCAGATTCAGCTAGCCGAAGAGCTGATCGAATTTGCCAGAGCCCACGGCAAACCGGCCATGGTGTGCGAGTCCGCCCCCCAAGGCTACCACGTGGGTACGCTTTATCAATACAACATCTCACACCTTTGGGACGGGCCCGCCGGCCAAGGGCTCACGAAGGTATCTCCAGAGCAAGTTTGGACGGAGTGGTACACGCCTTATTTTGAGTTTATTGGCGCGCACCGCGACGTCATCAAAGCGGTAACCTACATCAACGCCAACTGGGATATTCAAGGTCTTTGGGGACCTCCTTATCAGCAGGGATATTGGGGAGATAGCCGGATTGAGGCCAATGCCGATGTAAAGGAACAATGGGTGGCAGCCATCACCGAAAATACCTGGCTGCATGGCGGCGACCACATCCGTGAGATTTTGCACGGGATGTAGCCAAGCACCTGTCGGATTCGGCCAACGTGTAAAGGGTAATAATTAAGTCCATTTAGTTGGCAATCTGTCCTTCCAATACAGTTTGATTTTGAGTTATTAATGTTGAATGTGCAGTAGAAAGAGTCATTTAGCATTCAAAATTTACCACATACACTAATCGGTGATCTTGAGATTGCTTAGCACCTGGCCATCTCTATCTTTCACCACTTTATTTTATTCTTTCCCCTTATCAGGGAAAGCGAACAACTAAACCAAAACCGCTGAATTTTTAGCGGTTTTTTTGGTAACATCCATATCCATGAAAACCAAATCGAAAACTATACTACTCGCCTTATTTTGTCTACTCTATACGATCAGCCTTGCCCAGGACCGCTTGGGCTTGCCACGCATTATCAATTATTCTAAAGACGATTACCGGGCAGCCACCATGAACTGGTCCATTTTACGCGGACCAGATGGCAAAATCTATTTCGGAAACAACTACGGTCTCATTGCCTACGATGGCGTAAACTGGGACCCAATATTAGAGCCGACCAACCGCACCAATGTATTGTCGCTGGGCATCGACGCCAACAAGCGGATCTACCTAGGGGCTCAGGACGAAATCGGATACATGGTGACCAATGCGCTGGGGCAGGCCACCTATCAATCGCTGAACGACATCATTCCCGAGGAGCACCGAGGATACGGGCTAGTATGGCGCATCATTGCCCGAGAGGACAAGATGTATTTTTTCACGAACCGGAAAATACTGGTGTATGAGGGTGGGCAAATGGACGCTATTACCATGGCCGAAGAGCTCATCTTTGCCCAGAAGGTGAACGGCCAGTTTTACCTTCAGCAAAAAGGCCGACCACTGGCCCAGTTGCAAGATGGCAACATGCGGTTGCTGCCGGGAACCGAGCCGCTGGCCGAAGAGGAAATTAAAGGCTTGTATTCGGTGGGCGAAAAGCTCATTGTACTGACCGCCGACCAGGGGGTATTTGAGTGGTCGGAGGGCACCCTGGCCCCGTGGGAAACCACCGTGAACGAGGCCATTGCGGGCCAAAAGGTGAACATGGGTCAGCAACTAGCGGACGGCAAACTGGCCGTAGGTACCATTAAAGATGGGCTGTATGTTTTCAGCCCAAGTGGGGAAATGCTGCTGCACATTACCAAGGAACAGGGCTTGCAAAACAACACCATTCAGGCCATTTACGAGGACGACAATAACAACCTCTGGCTTGCGCTAGGCAATGGCATCAGCTACGTAGAGCTGGGATCTGATTTTTACTACATGGATGCTCGTAGCGATTTGGACGGATCGGTATACAGTTCGGCCATTTATGATGGCTACCTATACGCAGCTACCAACCAAGGTACCTACCGGGCTCCCCTGCATGGCAAACAATCGCATCCATTCGCTTTTGTAGAAGGTACGGATGTACACAACTGGAACCTGACACAGGTAGATGAAACGCTGCTGTTGGGCAACCACCTGGGAGCCCATACGGTGGATGGAGCCACCGTAACCCCACTCAATGTAGCCGATTATGGGGCTTGGCAGTTCATTCGGCATCCCAAAAACCCTAATCTGTTGTATCAGGGTTGCTACACCGGTGTATACGTTTACGAATGGGACGGCCGGGCCTGGCAGGTACTCAAAAAACTAGACGGATATGTAGAAACGGCCCGCGAGATGATATTTGATGAGCAGGGGTACCTGTGGATCGGTCACGGATACCACGGTATCTACCGGCTAACCCTGAACCCGGAGGGTGACGAGATTCTGCAGATAGACCTCTACGACCAGTCCAAAGGCTTGCCTACCAACCTCTGGAACAATCTGTTCAAGGTGCAGGGCAATATCTTGATTGGGACCCAGCAGGGTGTGTACGAATATGAGCCCGACCTGAACGCCATGGTGCCTAGCGCGCACTATCAGGAGTGGCTGGGTGACACCGAGCTGGTACGTAAGCTTGTAGAAATGCCAGACGGCAGTATTCTCTACATCAAGGGACTAGACAACTTTGATCAGATTGGCATCCTACGGGAGGATGATACCGGCGGCTACCACAACCAAACCATTCCTTTTCAGAAGCTGCGGGGCGAACTGATACCGGCCTTTGAGTCGGTAACTTTCTACGGGGATCAAATTCTGTTTGGGGCTAAGGACGGTTTGGTAATCTACCAGCAGGATATGAACCGGCCTACGGCTACTTTCAGCACCAATATCAGTCGGGTATTCTGTACGGCAGCCAACGATTCACTATTGTACGGGGATCCCGGTAACTTTGCCGAGGACACCCTCGAAGCTGATTTTGTTCAAACACTGGAATACGACCACAATGCCCTTAAAATCCAGTACGCAGCCACCTACTTTGAACGGTCAGATAATGTAGAATACCGCACCTTCCTGGAAGGCTTTGATGAGGAAACCACACTATGGACCACGGCCACGTCCCGGGAGTTTACCAACCTGAAGGAAGGCACCTACACCTTCACCGTGGAGTCGCGCAATATCTATGGGGCCGTAGGTCAACCGGCCAGCTACGCGTTTACCATATTGCCACCTTGGTATCGTACCTGGCGTATGTACCTCGTGTATGCCATGGGTTTTGGTTTCATTGGGCTAGGCATGATGGCCACTCGCCGGCGCAAGCTGCGTGAGCTAGAGCGGCAGAAGCAGTTTGAGCTGCACCAGCAGCGCGAGGAATTGTTGCGCAAAAACCTGGAAACGGAGCAGAAGATGACCCAACTGCAGATGGAGAAGCTGCAAAGCGAGGTGGACTACAAGAGCAAGGAACTGGCCACCTCTACCATCCACCTGGCCCAGCAAAACGATACCGTGCTGAAGGCCATCGAACGCATAGAGGCCATCAGCACCATCAAGGACGAAGCGGCCATCAAGCAACTGAAGGGGGTAGCGTCCTCCCTGAAGGACCTAATAGCCGAGGAGAGCAACTGGGAGCAGTTTGAGCTGCACTTCAACGAGATTCACGACAACTTTATCAAGCGGTTGAAAACCGCTTTCCCCAAACTCACCGCCCGTGATGTACGCCTCTGTGCTTATTTGCGTATGAACCTGGCTAGCAAGGAGATAGCCCCGCTGATGGGCATTAGCTACCGCGGTGTGGAGGCCCTCCGTTATCGGATTCGCAAGAAACTAGAGCTATCACCAGATGATAACCTAACGGGATACATTTTAGAGTTTTGAGCGTGGAAATGGGTTTTTCCAATTTTCACCCATCACCCCATCTTGGGGGCCAATCCCCCGATTTATTGCAGCTCCCTTGCAGGTCCTTTGACTTTTGCAGGAATTCCGGCCACGGTGGTATTGGGAGGCACGTCTTTGAGTACGACCGAGCCTGCGGCAATGACGGCATGATCGCCGATATGTAGGTTACCGAGTAGGGTGGCTCCGGTGCCGATAACTACGTGGTTGCCCACCTTGGGATGGCGATCCCCAGCAGCATGCCCTGTGCCCCCCAGAGTCACGTTATGAAACAGGAAAACGTGGTCACCGATGAGGCTGGTTTCGCCTACCACCGTACCCATGCCATGGTCGATGACCAAACCCCGCCCAATGCGGGCGGCAGGATGTAAGTCGATACCCCACAGCTCGGCCACCCGACGGTTGATCCATTGTGCCGAAAGGCGTTGCCCAGACTGCCAGAGTACATGCGCTAACCGGTGAGCCGACACGGCCATAAATCCGCGCGATAGCAGCAAAACCTCCAGGTAACTCTGGATGGCAAAATCCCGGTCGAAATAAGCCCGTAAGTCCACCTCAAAAGAATCCGTCCAGGCAGGGTCAGCCTGCCCCGCTAGCCGATGCAAAAAATCTTCGGTGATATCGGCTTGGGCCAGCGTTCGAAGCAAATGATCCGCCACCGCTTCCTCTAACGTCGGTTTGTTCAACCAAGCATCTCTCACCTGTATCACAAAAGAGTCCTTACCCTCCCGTAGTTCCTTTTGGATGTTCGTCCATAAATCATGCATACCTGATGGTAAACAATGGCCATAATGCAGCTACATGAACGAATTTTCTCAAAACCCAGCTGTACTTTGCCGGGAATAATTTCACGGGTTTCGCTATGTCCCAAAAGCTTCAACTGGAAAAGGCTTTGCACCAAAACCACTGGGTGGTGGTATCCAAGGATGGGAATGCCACGTGGTGGCAGGAGGAGTGCTGGCAGCTAGCCTCTGCAAAGGGAAGTTTCCAGGATACACTGTACCTATACTTTTTGCGGGATCCACAAGACCTGAATCGGGTATGGTCCATCAAGGCTGTCCATGCTCCCTTGGCTGACTGGAAAGATGAGCAATTTGTGATTTCATCCTTAGGACTCACCAGTCGACATTTTCAAGAGCGGATGGAGTCTTTGATAGCGGATTTGGAACGGTATCGGAAAACGAAGTTGGGGTAGACTTTATATAAAACACGAGGCGTTCTACTATCCTTAGGTTTTCAACCCTAGGCTGTGTCGAACAGTAAACCGCCGCCTGTACCAAGGCAAAAAATCTAACTCAAATTCAGAATAAACTGCCGTAAGCTATCATCAGCACCAAGCTCCAGTTTCTTCTTCAGACGATTGATATTACTCTTTACCGTTCCCAGCTCTATACCCGACATTTGGGCCACCTCCTTGTTGTTCATACCTAGCTTCACGTAAGCACACAGCTTAAGCTCATTGGGCGTCAGACCGTCGTTCCGTTCGTTGATAAGCCGGAAAAAGTGCGGGTGCACGCCCTCGAAGTGGCGCATAAAGTTTTCCTCGCTTTGGTCATCGTGGATGGCCCCTTTCAGTTTCTTAGCTAATCGCTTAAATCCTTGGGTTTCCTGAATGCCTTCGGTTTTACCCAGTTTCTGAAGATCAGTAAGCATCTCCGAAAGCAGTTGCTGCTTCTCCTGGCTGTGTAGGGCCTGTATGCTGAGCTCACGCTCTTTCTGGTCCAGCTGGTCTTGCAGCAGCACCTTTTCTTTCTCCAGCAAGCCATGAATCTCCTCATTCTGCCGCTTCACCTCCTGCATACTTTGGCTCAGGATGAGGGCTGCATTTACCCGCGCCCGCAGCTCCAGGGCATTGAAGGGCTTACGAATGTACTCAATGGCTCCGGCCTCCAGGGCCTCTTGAAGGTCTTCGGCACTAGTCATTACTCCTGTAGCGATCACCACCGGAATATCCTTGGTCGTCCGCGTGGCCTTCAGCTTCAATGTGAGATCAATACCATTCATGATCGGCATGGCCCAGTCTGAAATAATCAAGTCTGGCAGTTCTGCCGCCGCTACATCATAACCCCGCTGCCCGTTGGGCGCATACATGATCCGGTAGGGCCGGTCTTCGAACATTTTGATGATCACCTCCAGGTTGTTGTGGTCATCATCCACTACCAGAATGGTCGAAGTATAGTTTTCCATGGCTTGGTCTTAGTTGGTTTTGGCAGGGGCCGATTCAGGGGTCAACAGCTGCTGATAGCGTTCTTCGTTCCAATGTAGGGCCGCTTTTATGATTTCCTCCTTCCACTCGGCAAAAGTGGCGTTTCCTTCGGATATTTCTTGCAGCAGCGCTCGGATGATGCCCGCCTCATACAAGGGGGTATTGCGCAAACGCTCGGGCAAGTCACCCAATTGCTGCCAATCATCCGGACTCAAGGTGAGGGCATCCTGTGAAATCGACACTCTTGGAACTTCTGCTTTCTCCTGGTAGCAAGAAGAGACATCGCCCTGAGGCAGCGTAAGGGTAAACCGGGTACCCTGCTCAGGAGCAGACGCCACCTCTATGACCCCACCATGCGCTTCTACCGCCATCTGACAAAAAGTAAGCCCTAGGCCCGTAGAGCGCGTTTTGCCCGACTTACGCGCTTTGGTCTGGAAGTACTTATCGAATATGTGGTTCCGGCTGGTCTCGTCCATGCCCTGCCCTTCATCGGCCACCGAAATAGCCAACCAACCTTCGGTTTTCAATTCCGCCCCTACCGTAATACTTCCTCCCAGATTGGAATACTTGATAGCATTGGTGAACAAATTCAGGAAGATCCGGATAAGTAAGCTTTCGTCAGCATACACCACCCAGTCTTTGCTCACCTGGTTGTGCAATACCAGGCTTTTGGCCTGCACCAGCAAATCCACCTGACCGCCAGCCTTTTCCACCACATCTACCAGCCGAAGGTGAGAAGAGTCCAATTGCATTTTGGCCTCCTCAAACTTCTGTACATCCAGCATGTTGGTTACCATCTGGAGCATCGTCTGTCCGGCCTCCTTCATACTTTGCGCCTTGCGCCCCCATTTAGGATCGTCCGATAACCCCAAAATGATATTAAGAGGATTTTTGAGGTCATGGGCAATCATATGGGTAAGCTCCTCTTTGTAGCGCGATAGCCGCTTCATTTTGGCATTTTTATCAATCAGTTCCTTCGTTCGCTCGGCTACCCGGTCTTCTAGTTCATCCTTTTGTGCCTGCACCACTTCCAACAACTTTTGCTGATATGCTTCACGCCTTCGGTACATCATATACCAAGCTCCAAACAGAATAGCGAGGATAATTACAATACCTCCGGCTACAGCCAAAATGAGCCAGCGCCCGTACTGGATCGCCTGCCTTTCTTTATCATACTGAATTTCAGCGGCTTGCAATTGAAAGTTGAATCGATCGCTCATCAACTGCAAGTCTTCCAAGGCCAACTTATTCTGGTAGTCGATCACCGCCTGGCGGTACTTATCTGCCTCTTGATATTCCTGCTCGTGGTTGGCAATGTCAGCCAACGTCTCCGAAGCCTCTTTGGCCCGTAAAATAAAATCACTGCCCTCCGCCGAGGCCAAACTTTTCAAGGCATTGCGCTTAGCCGGAGACCATTCGCCCTGGTGCAATAAAGCCTGGGCCAGTCCATTGGTAGTAGAGGAAAACAAGTCAATATCGTATTCGAAATTGGTAGTGGCCAGCGCTTCCTCGTAGGCACGCTGCGCTAGTCGGTAGTTCTTAGCATCCAGGTAAACGTCACCAATGTACTTGGTACACACACTTTGGCCTTCCAGGTTGCCGGTGGCACGTCGTACCTCCAGGGATTGCCGTATGTATTCCAACGCTTCTTCGTGCCGCTTCAGCGCCAGCAAAGTGCGTCCGTAGTTGAGATAAGAATACCCCAGGATGTTGGGGTTACCTACCTCTTCGGCTATGGGCTGTAACGACTTGAGGTACCGTTCTGATTCTTCTGGTGATCCCAGATATAGATGCAAGTTGGCCAGGTTGATGTATCCATAGCACTGCTGTTCACGGTCATCCAACTCCAAGGCTAGTTCTAAGCCTTGGGTATAGTAATCTAAAGCTTGCAAGTAGAATCCTCTATTCCGGTAGGCCACGCCGGTGAAGCTGTAGGCTTTTATGAGGTTATACCCATCCTCTTGGTTCTCGGCCGCTTCCACGGCCATCAAGCCATACTGAATAGCCCGGTTGGCATCTACATTCCGCAGCTTCCAGGTGATGTCATTGAGCAAGCCAGGCTTTTCCTCAGCACTTACTGTTGCCAGGGCTTGTATCAGCGAATCTACTTGCGCCGAAACGGGCGAACAGATTACCAAAAAAGATAGTACTAGTCCCACCTGAATTGCACGTCTCATAGTACCGCTATGAAATTCTCAAATATAAAGCTGACCCTGCGGTGTATTGAGCATACAATATAGCAGGAGGAAAAGCTAATTCCCTCACTTTTGATGCTTCCTACATGGACTCTTATCAAAGGACAGCTTGCAAAAACCGGGACAGAGTAGAGGTAAAATATCTACCGAGGCTTCACCATACTATCTTTTTACACACCCAAGACTTTGTAATATACAAACCAATAAGGATTTGCCTACTAAGCATTTAATGAGCACAAACCAACCTAATTGCAACCAACTTTACGATGCAAAATGTAACACAATGGGGGCAGCATTTAAAGAGTCAGGACCTTATTGGCGAACAGTTGGAGGCCAGCCCCATCGCCCTCCGCTGGAATGCCCTAGACCCTGCGGGCACCCAAGGCTACGTAGTGGAGCGCTCTAGGGACGGCAGGTACTTCGAGATCATCGCCCGCCTGATGCACGCTGACGGTTATCTGGAAGCAGTGCAGTTTGCGAAAGCCTTCTACTACCGCTTGCACCTGCTGCGTACTGACGAAGGCTTACTCACGGGTAGCCATGATTCAGGACAGCGGTCTGGGCATGCCGCTCTCGGTGGAGGTATCCCCCAACCCAATTAAGAAAAGTACCCGCTTATTTAGCTGGCACAGCAAAGCCGCTCAGCTGAAGTCACTAAAGTTCTTGAAGAAGTAAAATCAGTATTCCAACCGTAGAACGAATCAGGGCAAAAGACCCTGCACACGCTCTACCATTTATCAGAGAGTAGAAAACTCCAGATCCCTGATCCTATTTTTTTGAAGTATTTATATATATAAATATTATCAAGTTAACCGAACAGGGGAAGACAAGGTAAATCCTTGCAAATCAACCGATTTATAGAAATTGTCGAGACCAAATCTTGGTCTGTACAATTAGTGCATAAGTCCAATAATTCAAATAAAAATTAGTGGTTTATATGGATGTAACCTAATATAGTTTTTAGTACCTCTGTATAGAATTCACCTCCAAAACCTACATAAAATGATGATTAGAATTTTTACGCCAATTACACTGCTTTTTCTGCTCTCGTTTTCGTGCTCTTATGGGCAGAATTTTAAGATGTCAGTCATTGATGAGTTTGATTCTTACAAAGCGATTCAAGAAATAAGAGTATCTGATATTGATGGTGATGGTGACAATGATATCTATGCCTCTTCCTATTATTCTGGATACTATGGAGCCTTTTGGTATGAATATGATCCAAGTGATATCGGTCCAAAACAACAGATCAGTACCACACAAACTGCTTGGTCTGTCCTAGTCGATTTAGATGGTGATCAAAAAGATGATCTGCTATATAATGAAGGAGGGATTGTTTCTTGGTTCAAGAATGGGGGTAATGGTAGTTTTCTTCAAAGGACAATTATATCAACCTCATCTGGTGCTCAAAGTCTATCGGCAGATGACATAGATGGAGATGGTGATTTTGATGTTTCCTACACAGTTGATCGAGGAAATTTCATAGTCATTTTATGGAATGAGGGAGACGGTACTTTCCAAACAGAAGTCCATTCAAAAGGAGGAACTTTCAGTAGCTCCAATTTTCATACGGTAGCAGATTTTGATGTAGATGGCGACCTAGACATCTTATGGAACTACAATCCTGGCGTATACTTTCTTGAAAATGTGGATGGATATGGGACATTCAATGGTTCCGAAAAAACATGGGCTGATTATTATCATCTGAGTATGAGATTAGCAGATAGCGATGGAGACTTAGACCCAGATTTAGTGAGAACAGGAGGGGGATCAATATACGTCACAGAAAACATCAATAGAGGTGATGACTTTGTCTCCAGAATAATTTCAAATCCTTTTGCGAATTCAGATATCCTAGATACTGATGATGTCAATCAAGATGGGCATGATGATATCATTACCTATCAAAATGTATTGGATAATCGAAATTGGAACTATGCACAATCAGGAGAGAATCCTCTTTACTTAGACTACGATGATTATGATTCTTACATAGCAGGTCAAGCACACGATGTAAATGGAGATGGGTTCCCCGATATTCTTATGTACGTCCGAAACCCCAGCTCAGGAAAATATCAACTTTTATACTTTGAGAACAATAATGCTACAGAACTCAGTGCAAAAATTGAACGCTTTAACCCCGTAGATCAAAATGTATCGCCTTTAAGCCTACTCTATCGCGTTACATTTAATGTAAATGCAGAGAATGTAGACATTGACGATTTTGTTCTTTCCGGTAATGGTGTAGCAGAGATTGAGGAAGTAGTACCCTACACAACCAATGAATACCTGATCAAGCTGATTAATTTATCAGGTAGTGGAGATGTTCGTCTCAATTTCTCTCCCAACCAAGACATTAGTAATTCTTTGTTCACTCTTGACTTTGAAGGAGTAGTGACGAACTACGAATACTACATCATCAATGGAGGTGTAGATTCGGGAGGAGGAGGTCCCTCTACCTGTTCGGATGGAATGAAAAACGGAGATGAAACTGGGATTGACTGTGGAGGTAGTTGCCCCCCTTGTAATACCATTAAAGCGCCTCCAGGCTGGTTTGTGTCTCCTACCCAACAGTCTCATACCTTACTGTTGCAAGCAAGCCAAGCCCCTACAGTGGATGGCACTGAAATCAGCAATGGAGATTTTATAGGGGTGTTTTATGACTCTGCTGGCACCCTTGCTTGTGGGGGATATGTGCAATGGAACGGTGCCAACACCATAATTACCGCCTTTGGTAACGATTCTCAAACTACCGAACCCGATGGTTTCGCTGCTAATGAAAGCTTCCAATGGAGAATATTTGTCACCGGCACAGAAGAGGAACTGAGTGCAGTGCCCTCTTACGAGGATATTGCGGGAGTGTTTACCCACCAAGGGGACTTTGCAACTAATGGAATATCGGGCCTTGCCGCTCTTTCAGCTAGTCGCTCCTACGACCTAGCACTTTCATCAAATTGGAGTCTGATCTCTGCTCCTATACAGCCCAATACTCTCGCTATACCTAGCCTTTTTGCTCCGGTAGCTAGTTCAGTGGTGATCATGAAAGATGCCTTGGGTGGCACCTACTTTCCAGCGTTTAATATCAATACTATAGGCAACTGGAACTACCAAGAAGGGTATTTGATAAAAATGGTAGCCTCCGCTACACTTTCCATATCGGGCACACCGGTAATTCCTGAGAGTACACCACTGCCCTTATCCCAAGGGTGGAACATCGTACCCTACCTTAGAACTTCGCCTATTGCTATTTCTGCAGGTTTTGCCAGCTTGAGTGAGGTAAATTTAGTAAAGGACCTGAGCGGCAATTTATACTGGCCGCAATTTGGAATCACCACCTTGGATAGTCTACATCCTGGAAAAGGGTATTGGATGCACCTACTTGCCAACGACACGCTTATTTATCCAGCCAATAGCTTAAGCGCACGACCTACTGATGAAATTAGTCCCAAGCCTGAACCCCAGCATTTTTCTCCCCCCAAGCCTACTGCCACTTCCATGGCTCTTGCTTTTCCAACAAGAATTGCTGAAAGCCTTTTTGTCCCCGGTGGGGAACTAGCAGCTTTTGATAGTCAAGAGCGACTTGTGGGAACAAGTGTATATACTGGTAGGGCTTTAGGGTTAAGTCTTATGGAAGATGAACCAGATTCTCCTGAAAAGGAAGGACTAAGGATAGGAGAGCCTTTTACCCTGCGTTATTGGTCACCAATAACCAAAGAGGAAACGAAGGTAGAGGTCACGGAGTGGGAGGGCTCCCAATCTACTGTTTACAAAAGTCAGGGAATTCAAATAGCGCGCTCAGCGTCTTTGGTGGAAAAGATAAGTCCTCAACCCGAGGAGATCCTTCTTTTTCCCAATCCGTCTTCGGGGACCAGTACTCTACAAGTCTCATTAAAGAAGCCTAGCCAAGTAACTATTTCCATATACACCACTATGGGTCAGTTGGTATGGAACGGAAGCCGGCATGGGAGCCAATTGATGGAGATTACCCTACCTCGCTTTGAACCTGGTACCTACCTTGTAAAAATTGCTACACCTAGCAAACAACACGTAATTAACCTACGTAGCACACCCTAAACAACTATCGGATCAACTCCAGACTTATCATTGAGTTGATCTCATTCAGAATAAGACCTCCAAATCCCCTGGCTCTTGGCTCGGGGATTTTTGTAGCCGTACCCCATGCCCTACAGCCCAAAAATGATAAAAGCTTCGACGAAGAACTCCCTTTGGTCGAAATGACCAGTATGAAGCGTCCTCGTCGCCCGGCGCCGGGCCGGCAAAGAGTGGGGCAACTGAGCCGCATTTACTCTGAGGTGGTACTTACAGAAAGTGTCACGGTCCATATACGATTAGTGGCTATGGAACGAGTGGGCCCGTAGCCTGTACTAAGCGAATCCTGATCGTTGGGAGTTTTGCCTCCGGGGTTGGGACTGTATGCCTCTATCCCGCCGTAGATGTACCCTAAGGTAACCTCATTTTGGTTCTCAAACAGGGCATTCAGGTCCAGCACCTCTGTGTCGGGCCAGGTAGGCCATATATCGATTGGGAAAAAGATGGCCTCCGCGCCATAGTATGCCCCTCCCGCTCCTCCGGCGAACAACTGGGGTAGGAGTTCGGACTGTGCCCCCTGTTGGGCCCGAGACAGATCGCGGGTGATGTGTACCCCACCGTTGGTAAACGCCGCCAGTGAATCGCTCAGGTCCTTAAGGTTTGCCCCAAGGTAGGGATTGCCGCCCCCACCGAGGCCACCGCCAATACCCCCCAAGATAAACGTATGCAACAACTTGCCTGCCGCATCATAGCCTACCACCGTAGGAGCAGAGTATACACTTTGGGCGCCTTGCTGATAATTTTGGTCTTGCCAATAGCTCTGTGTTTCCTCCTCAAACCCCGTCACCTCTGGGTATATGTGCAAGGCATCCGGCCAAGGCAGAGGATAATATGTTTGTGCCCGGGGGTAGGTGGTATTCGAACTAGGCAAGGTGTCCGTCTCCACGGGGCTGCCTACCGCCCCCGAGTATTGAAAAACCCCCGTATAGATAGACAAACTGGGGGCCACCGTGTCCGTGTTTTGGTAGGTGGCATAACGCAAACCCGGCACCATGGGGGCATCTCTGCGTCGGAAAACCGACGTAGAATCGTTTCGAACCATTATGGATGGCTCGGTCGATTTGAGATCAGTATCGGTAAGGTCTGAGATAACCTGCGTAATGTTGGGCACAAGCCCAAACAACCCCGGTGTATCCAGCGTGAAGGCATACACCGCGTTGAGATATACCTGAGAAAAAGGTGTTTTTTCCGTAGAATCGTTTACCATGTAGTCGGTTTCCTGATAATTGTGGCCACCTACCAGATAAAAACTGGAATCAAAATAAAACATCTCTCCGCCGGTGCTTATCAGACGGTTATTAGAATCATAGCCAAACCGAATCGGGCTAATGTTGTCCTGAAGGGCTTTATCCAGAATGATTCCTGCATCTAGCGGCTGTTTTATGAGTTGGACAAGGGTTGGGACATGCAGACGCAGCAGTTGGTTTTGGGTAAGGTAATGGAACTTTTCGCCTGAGGCAGGCAGGCTGTCGTACGGATACGAATACGCTTCGTCATCCGGCCCAAATCCACCCAACACATATAGATAATCGCCGACCTGGGTCACCAACGGATTAGAATAAACAAAGGTTGATAGCGATAGTGGACTATCACCTCCCATTTTTTTCAACCACTGATTTACTGTTGCTAATATATCACCCAGTGGAAGCGCATACTCCATGTAGCTACTCACGTCATATACAAAGAGGGTATCATTGAATGACTTGTGCGGAAATGCATAGTAGGCATAGTCAGAGCCCATCATATCGTGCAGGCCGCCGTAACCCCCCTTCTGGTTCGTACGTCCAGCAAAAAGCAGCCATTCGTTAAGATTTTCTGGGTTGTATGCATGCACATAACTCTGCAGAGCAGGCGGCAGATCACCGTCAATCACAACAGGGGCTATGCGCACCTGATAATCGATAGATTCTTTGAATGAATCAGGGGAGGTACACTGGCAAAACCAAACCAGTCCCATAAGGCAAAGGAGTGTATGCCGCCGTGTGGCTACTGAGGTAAACATATGAGATGGGGTTAGATAATTGTTGATTAAATAGAATAGAAAACAGAGACAAATGCAAGGGGCCTTACGGAAACCCCGACATGAGGGAAGCAATGCCGTATTTTTACGGTAGCCGTACGTGGTCAGCCATTCTTAAAGTAGGAACCAAGCTCCTTTTGCTTAGGGGCATTCGAAAGCACCCCGCCAGGGCTGGAGGTCACACGCTAACCTGGCAGGGTGCGAGGGCAGTCCTTTATAGAAAGTGAGTAAGCCGGGGCGGGATTAAACTCCAAAAATAAAGGTAAAGTGGAAGTAACTTCCACGCCAGCTGGGTTTTAATTGGCTTTTTCGACCTTCCCTAAAGCTTCGGTGAAGAACTCGCTTCGTTTACTAGTGACATAAAATATATCCCAATGATATAAGTGGTTCTTGGTTAGTCAGTTCGTAGTATCTAACGAGTTTCGTCACATTCATTCAGGATGCCTGCGGGAAAAGGTTGTCACCTTGGTGGGCCGCACTGGCTTAGTGATTTTCTAATTAAATTCGGCGAAATACTCGTTTGAACGTGGCACCGGGGCTCTGCCCGATGCCTGACTCTACTTTCCCCCGAAGGCTTATGCAGGATCACTATTTTATAGATACATCGTCCTAAGAGGCATCCCAAATTCCTATTACAAAACAGTACTACTTCCCTGGTTCTCACGCTGTTTTATAACCAAATACTAACCCCCACAGCAACCCTTTACCACCCAGAAGGCCTCCCCTTCAACCTCCCGTATCTCGTCTGTAATGAGGTAAGCATAACCAACTTGTATACCTACAGATGCAATCATTAAAAACCTCATTTTTTACAAATCGACGTGCCATCCTACTTGGAGTTATCCTGGCAGGCAATCTCTCTTTTGGCTGGCTACCCAAACTACCAGAGAATCCTATAGGACCTATAAACGGCTCCATTTCGGGCAGTTTTAGCCAGCGGGTGGCCTTACCCTACCACCGTAAGGTACGCATACGGGTAGGAGCAGATTACACACTGTTGAATGACCGTGGCGCAACAGCATCGGCGCATAATTCGCCAACCGTAACTCATATGACCTCCACACCCACACCGGTTTCTCTGGCAGACAGTCAAAAGCTATACCTAGCCTTTTGATACCTGCCACGGAGGAACTTTTCCTCCTACCCCTAGGTATGCAAAAGGGGGCGAGCAGATTGGTTACCAAATGCTGATATATGGGGTTAGCATTTGCTAAGTCATCACATGGCAAGAATACAAGGACATCCTTGCATCTTTATGAATACCAACGAACCAACTTCCTAACTGACACTTGCGCGATAGCAAATCTTGCTTAGCGGGTTTTTGATAGGGAAATACGATCTAGTTCTCACCCAGTTTTTTATCCATAGAGTACATAATCACCCAAGGAACATGGAATTTACCCAAGGATTCAATCTCTATAAAAAAAGGGGTATTATGTTCATTGGCCTTTTGATTGGGTCACTGACGATCGTCCAACTGGTGATGGGTCAAAACGCCCCCGCACCTTCCAATTATGCACCCCAGGAGAGCCTCATAAAAGGCGATCCCCGTCTGCAAAGTATGGAAAGAAAACAGCCACTAACTTTGCTAGGTACTCAGGGTCAAGTGTATGCCCAATCGGGCTCGCTCCCACAAGCCATCCGTACCCACCATAACGGGGGTGGAGGAAGCCAAAAGCTTAATTTCTAGCACCTGATGAAGAAGATGATAAAAAGCAGGGCCCCTTGGTCTTAGGAGTTATAGCGCTTTGGTATCACCGAAAAAGCAAACGATTTACTATCAATCCCATTATACTTTACGCTTGATTGACTAAAACCCCGGGCCGTTGGTCCTGGGTTTTTTATTTTAGGTGAATGATGGACCATACCATGCGCACCTAGAACCACAGAATACCAAATCAACTCCCAAAGGGCACCCCTATGCCTCATGCTTCGCCCAATATCCTGATCTATCCATTATCCTTAAGCAGGGAGCTTCAGACCGCCCTGGCCGAGCAGGGCTACTCCGCGAAACTATACCCTAGGGAGGAACTCCCAGCAGAAGCGATTGACCCCAAAAAGTACCGAGGCATTTGGCTAGGGGCAC
>DMST01000025.1:0-9677 GCA_003454975.1 Cytophagales bacterium
ACCATCACCCCACAGCGCGAAATGCCCGTGATGCAACCGACCCCTACTGAGAGCGATTGGCAATTCGTGCCCAAGCCTCAGGGCAATACTTGGGTTCTCGTAGGGGGTATGAGTGTGGCAATAGCCGGAGCCCTCGTCATTGCGTTGGTGGTTTGGCAACCCTTTACCAAACCAACACCCGCTGATCAACCTGAGCCGCCGGTACCTGAGGTGAAGTCTGAGATGCCGGTATCGGACTCAACCCAAGTAGCAGAAGAGAATGACATAGTGCTGGAACCCGAGGAGGATGTCCCTGCGAGCGAGGGTAGCGAAACGGAGGTAGTTCATGTGGAACCAGAAGAAGGAAGTGTGGCTACCCCCCAGGTGCAGGATACTGCCCGCCCGGTAGTAGTTCGCAGACAAGTAGTAGTACAGCGGTTGGTAGTTCCCGATACCGCCTCGGAGGCCGATAGCACCCAAGAATAATATTGTATTTGTTTGATTTGTAGTGACATAGCTAATTCTCAACTCGAAAGTTCGGTCTCATTGACCGAACTTTTTTACTTTTGCGGATTAGCGCTTGGCCATGTTACTACGTACACTGATTTTCTCAACTATCCTACTTGGGTGCTTCCCACCAGTCTGTGCCCAAAATTCCGACACTCTTTTTATCGTTGATACGGTGGTCATCATAGATACCGTGGTGGATACACAGTATGCGCAATTCCAGAAAGAGCGCGCTGAAATCGCCAAGAAGCTACGGGAACTTCGGGTGGTCCATCTTCAGCAAGCTATCGAGTCCCTTTGGTGGAATGCAGCGCCCCAGTCTCTCCCAAATTTAGATGCTAGCCTGCGAGTAGACTGGCTACTGTATAATCTTTCTCTACAGCGTCGGGCACGTTTGGCAGCGCAAAGAAGAACCGATGTATCCCAGCGAAACAAATGGCACTATTCTCTGGCTTTTCAGCAAGGGTTTTACCGCCTGCCCCACCAAGAACCCAAGATCAATATGCCTTGGTGGAATGAATACGTATTGCGCGGGCAAGTGAACTATGACTTGCTGGGGCATTATGGGCAGGTATATGCGGGGCTGGGCATAGGTTACCGGTCCCAACGGGCGGAACATGTATTTGATCCTGTTTCCTACGTATCGGGGTTTACTGCTATTGGCGGACCCGATAATGAGGAGCTTGCCTTTCTACATGTAATGGACGAATGGGACCCCTTCAAGAAGTGGCATTACTTCCTGGATATGCCGGTAGGCCTGAGTTTTAACACCAAGTGGGCACGGGTAGAAGCTGGGGTCAATTGGCAGCACCGAGTTACTCGCCACAATAGTGAGACCTTATGGGAACGCAATTGGCAGGGCCAAGTAGCACTGCTAGGGTATATTGGCGATCACTTCGAAGTGGGAGTGCGAGGGCATCTGGATCTTACTCCTTATCTGGATGTTACCGTAAGCGGTTTTAGTAGGGCCCCAGAGCTTCAGGTGCCTGTGATAACCTATCGGGAAGGCGTACATCTAGTGGTTGGTTTTCGGTTTTAATGAATTTGATGATCTATTGGTTAAGCGCAGTATTTGGCTACTCTTCTCTACCTGTTTATGATGTGTAATCAGTTGCCGGATGTAGGGACTGCCTGAAATTGTAGAGCAAGAGCCTCCTATGGAGGAAACTGAGGACGAAAGTGTACCCTTCGATAACTCCTTCAATTCTAAATGTGCTTTTGCCTATACCCGATTGGTTTTTGATCAAGCTTCGGACTTCGATCACATGGAGGTTGGGCAATACAATATTGAAGAAGATTCACACCGATCTGTGCCCACGCTCCTACCAATCGTTGGTGGGGGGGATCGACAAAGCGGCTTGTCTTGGGTAATGCAAGAGGGCTGGGTGCAGTATTATGGCTGGAGCAGATCCAGGAATGAGATGGTCTTCTTGGACGGCGACAAACTTTGTATCGCTTTTTGCCTAAGATCAATCAGTAGGGGGTAATCCTTCAGCCAGAACTTGGGCCTTAATACATTACCCATATCCATTGGTTGAATTAACGGGAAGTCCAAATTGCTCCCCGGAGTCCTTACCTTCGCAGCATGGCAAAAGCACATGCAGATTGGGAGGCGAGACTATCGCACTGGGAGAGCCACGACCAGCGGCGGTCGCTGCAGGTATCGGAGGGTGTTGATTTCTACAGCAACGATTACCTGGGGCTGGCCCGATCCACTGAGCTTCAAGAACGGATTCGTCAGGTGGAGGAGGATTTTGCTCACCCCGCGCACGGAGCCACGGGCTCCCGACTGCTCAGTGGCCAGTCTCCTCTGGCAGCCCAGGTAGAAGCTGAGCTAGCCCACTGGCTGCAAGCAGATGCCGGGTTGTTTTTCAACAGCGGTTATTCTGCCAACCTCGCGGTGCTATCCACCTTGCCCCAAAAGGGCGATACCATTATTTATGATCAGTATGCTCATGCGTGTCTTAAGGACGGTGCCCGGCTCAGCATGGCCCAGCGGTTCTCCTTTCGGCACAACGACCTGCCAGATCTTCGTAAAAAACTCGCAAAAGCTACGGGTACCGTGTACGTAATCGTAGAGTCTGTCTACAGCATGGACGGAGACCAGGCTCCGCTGCCAGAACTGGCGGATCTATGCGATGAGGTAGGGGCTGTGTTGGTGGTAGATGAAGCCCACAGTACCGGGCTCTGGGGAACGACAGGCAGTGGACTGTGTGTAGCACTGGGACTGGCAGATCGTGTTCCCGTGCGCATACATACCTTTGGCAAGGCCATGGGTACCCACGGAGCCATCGTAGCGGGACATCCAGTGCTCAGAGAAGTGCTCATCAATGCCGCCCGGTCCTTCATTTACACCACCGCCCCGCCCCCCCAGCAGTGGTTGGCGGTGCGGGAAGCCGCTCGATTTTTGAAAGAACAGCATGTTGCGCGGTTTACCGAACTGAAAAAAATCATTCGTTTTTTTCAGGAAGAAATCAGTCGGGTAGAATTGCCAAAGGGTATGCTCCTATTGCCTTCTGATAGCCCTATTCAGGGGGTGGTTGTGCCGGGCAATAAAGCCTGCAGAGAGGCCGCCCATGTGCTACAGAAAGACGGATTTGCCGTCCGCCCCATACTGAGTCCTACTGTGCCCAAGGGCAGCGAACGGGTCCGTATCTGTTTGCACACCTATAATACTCCAGAACAGCTTTTGAGCTTGGTAGCTTCATTCTCTAAATTGCTCAGGTCAATCCCTTCCCGTGGATGATAAACACCTGGTAGCCTAGGATCATTCTGAGTGAAACCAGATAGTATTTGTGGTTTTGACTGCTCAGCTTTGGGAGCTCAAATACTAACTCAACAAAGGCTCCTATGCGAATTTCTGCTACTCTTTTACTGGCTTTCTTGTTTGCGAATGCCTATGCGCAAAGTCCGGCCAAACTGTATATGCTAGCCAAGCGCTCCTTGGAAAAGGGGGATCATGTGCAAGCGGTGCAACAGATTGACCAAGCCATTAATCAGGACCAGTCACAATTGGATTATTTTCTCCTACGCATTGAAGCGCTGACAGCTTTGGAAGAATATCAACAAGTTTTGGTTACCTATACCGGTTCACTTCAATTTTTTCCAGAAGCGATTGAATTGTATGTAGGAAGGGGAATCCTGCTATTGGAGTTTGGTGAGAATCAATACGCGATCACCGATTTTTCCAATGCATTAGATCTCGCAATAACCAAAACGGACAGTTTGTTAGTGCTCAACAACCGGGCGGCCGCCAAACAAGGGTTGCGGGATTTTGAAGGTGCTTACCAAGACTTGGTGGCTGCGTACCAGCTGGATAGTACCGATGCCGGGGTATTGATAAATCTGGGTGCGGTAAGCGATGAAGTGGGGCGGGGTGATGAAACGCTGATGTATTTGCTGAGGGCCTTGGAAGTGGATCCGGGGTCTGTTGCCGCCATGGGAAATATTGGATTTAAGTACCAGGAGGAGGGAGCATATCAGGAGGCAATACGGTATTTTGAAATGATTCTTGAGCAGAGCCCAGAGGAACCCCTGGCCTTCAGCAATCTAAGCTATTGCCAGTATAAACTGGGCAAGCTGGAGGAGGCCATGGAATCCATCCAACAGTCGATTCTGTACTATGCCGAGAATGCGTACGCCTACCGAACCAGAGCCCTGATTTACCTGGCCCAAGATGAAACAGAAAATGCCTGCGCTGACTTGGAACTAGCGATCACCAAAGGATTTACCCAGCAATACGGTGCAGAAGTTACCGATCTACAGAAGGTACATTGTGAGTAGCCTACGTTCATCCTTCTGGCTCCAAACCCATGAAGCCTACAACCCATAACCAGACCATGGGCAATACAGGCTGTAGAGGGTAAGGAGAGAATGAGGCTTTATGTCTGACAATTCAGCGGCACATTGCCCATTTGTTCCATTTGCGCATTAGTTTCGCGTTTATGAACACCCGCTACTTTGTAACCGCTATCGGTACCGATAGTGGTAAAACCTTGATTAGTGCCATGCTTACCAAAGCCGTAGAGGGCGATTATTGGAAGCCCATTCAGGCGGGTTTGCCTCGCGATACGGATACGGTACAGAGCTTGTTTAGCGATGAGGTGCCCCACTGCTTCGAGGAGGCCTACTTACTGCATACTCCGGCTTCACCCCATGCTGCTGCGGCCATCGATGGGATAACCATTGAGCTATCTCAAATCAAGGCTCCGGAAACGGACCAACCCCTGGTAGTAGAAGGAGCTGGCGGTGTGTTGGTGCCCCTCAATGACGAAGACATGGTCATAGACCTGGCGGCACACCTGGACTGTGAAGTTATTCTGGTGAGCAATCTGTACCTGGGTTCCATCAATCACACCCTGTTGACCGTCAATGAATTGAAGCGCAGGGGCTTGCCCGTAAAAGGCATTATCTTCAATGGGCCTAGCAACCCGGAATCCGAACGCATTATTTTGCACCATGCCGGATGGCCCTGCCTACTGCATGTGCCCCAGCTGGAGGAGGTTACTCCCGAGGTAGTGAGAGAATACGCAGAGAAATTAAGAGAAAAACTGACGGCATGAGCACCTGGAGCGAACGCGACGAATCTTCTATTTGGCACCCCTTTACCCCGCTGGTTGGGCTTGATCCCGCCCTGGCGGTGACGAAAGGCGAGGGGGTATACCTGCATACCGAAGACGGTCAGCAGATCATAGATGCCATCAGCAGCTGGTGGGTCAACCTACACGGCCACAGCCATCCTAAAATAGCCGAGGCCATAGCGGAGCAAGCGCGTACTTTGGAGCATGTCATTTTTGCTGGCTTTACTCACCCACCTGCGGTAGCCTTGGCCGAGCGCCTATTGGGACACTTACCTGATAACCAATCCCGGATTTTCTATTCGGACAATGGCTCTACGGCCGTAGAGGTAGCCCTGAAAATGGCCATGCAGTTCTGGTATAACCAAGGCAAAGAAAAGCCCACCATAGTGGCCCTGGATGGTTCCTACCACGGCGATACCTTCGGTAGCATGTCCGTAGGGGATCGTAGCCCCTTTAGTGCCCCCTTCGATCGCTATTTGTTCGATGTGGAGTTTCTGGAATTCCCCTCTAGGGAAAAGGAAGAGGCAGTCTTGGAACGTTTCACCCAGCTGTGCCAATCGGGTAGGGTAGGGGCCTTTATATTCGAACCCCTCATTCAGGGTGCTTCGGGCATGCGCATGTACCGGGCCAAGCTGCTGGACGCGCTTATTGAGGTAGCGCACGCGCACGAAGTCATTTGCATTGCCGATGAGGTAATGACCGGATTTGCCCGAACGGGCCGTTTCTTCGCTAGCGACTACCTAACTCACAAGCCGGACATCTTTTGCCTGAGCAAAGGCCTCACCGGCGGCGCTTTGCCCATGGGGGTAACTAGCTGTACGGAGGCCATCATGGATGCCTACCGCTCTGAAGACCTGCTCAAGACTTTCTTCCACGGCCACTCCTTTACCGCCAACCCTATGGCTTGTGCGGCTGCCCTGGCTAGTATGGACCTGCTGGAAGAAGAAGCTTGCACCCAGCAGCGGAATCAGATTGCTGCTTCGCATTCCCTATTTATGGATCGGTTGCAAGACCACCCCAAGGTGGAAAACTTGCGCACCTCGGGCACCATCGTAGCGTTTGATTATGTGGACAAGCGCGGTGATACCAATTATTTCAACGAGGCCAGGCACCGGTTGTATCCCTTCTTTATTAAGCAAGGTGTGCTGCTGCGCCCTCTGGGCAACGTGGTGTACGTGTTGCCACCGTATTGCATCACCCCAGAACAGCTGGATGTAGTGTACAATGCCATTGATAAGGCCTTGGAGAAGATTTAAGTTTTCTGGATTCGCTTTTGGAAAGTGGAGCCTGGCCGTGAAAATGGTCAGGCTTTTTTGTGGTAGGAGACTATGGGTATTTGATTTCACTGTGGCAATTTTTTATACTTATGGTATTGAACTAACTAACCCTACTTAAGTGAATTATCTACGAATTCTTCTCTTGGTTACCCTTATTGGGGGAAGCCTCGTTAGTTGTGACACCGCTATTCTTCAAAAGCAACCGGATATAATGTGGGGCGGACGGGCCATGTCAGGCAGTGCGCACCCTACCGATGAGGATGTGTTTTTGGTAGCCTCAGAGTCTGGAGGCCTTTTCCGTACCGACAATGGAGGGCAGGTTTGGCTACAAGTGTCTGGTGATATTACTTACCTTTTCGAACAAGTTTTATTCCTGCCTTCCGATGGGAACATTGCTTTGGCGGTAGCCAAACGGGATACGCGTACGATGAGTGGTGGCGGTATTTATCGTTCCACGGATGCCGGCCAAACCTGGGAAAAAGCCATCATGACATTTTTTGGATCCAATTTATGTCAGGCAGATTTGGGAGGCTATAGTCTTACCTATTCAGCTTCTACCGGTAGAATTTATGCCGGTACTACCTGTGGTATTTTCTTTAGCGATACGCAAGGTGAAACATGGTTTCGGCTAGCCAACCAGCCTACGGGGCGTTTTGGATCATTGACCATTTTTGCCATCAAAGTAGATCCTGAAGACCAAGACCGGATGGTAATTTTGACCACGAACCGGGTGTACCGAACTACTGACGGGGGGGCAAATTGGGAAGATGACCAAGGTAATTTACCTGATGCACGTTGGTGGAGTCGCTACAACCGACATAACCAGATTGCCATTTCTCCCCTTAACCAAGATCACCTTTTCCTGTCAGGATATTATGCTGACACCTTGATTGAGGACTCAGTTACCTCCTACTCCGCATTGTGGTTTTCTGCCGATTTCGGTGGTACGTGGCGCTTGCTCGATAGCATTCGACCCAATCGAGAGCCGATTATCCAGTTGACGCGAGGAGAGACTACTGCTGGTTCTCCCACCACCACCGTGTATTTTGCTGATGGCGGATGTGGTTATAAGCGCCAAACGCTAACCGTCAATGAATTACCAGATTCTACCCAGTGGGAAAGGGTAGAAGTAGACCACTGTGATGGGGCTGATTTTTGTTTTGCTTCGGATGGATTTACTCCTCAGTTTTTGCTTTCCGACGGGGGTATACATGCCACAACGGATGGTGGCAGTAGTTGGACATCTATTAGCGGTGCTAGTACGGGATATACAGCTCTGCAAATCACGGAGGTAGTGACGCAAATGACCTATGACGACGAGATCCCAAATTTGATATTTGGCACTCAAGACAACAACATTTGGGCATCTACTGACTACGGCGAGTCATGGCCTAATCCTTATGGACCAGAAGGCTTCCATCTGACTTTGCCTTTGGCAGATGTGGATGGAGGAAATATACACACGGGAACCGCATGCGGGCCATGTGAAAATTACGTTACGGACAATTTTCTGGAGAATGAATCGGTATGGACAGATCCGCCCCGCCACGATTTCAGTAGCCCTACGTTAGTAAGGCCAGGGACCTATCTGCAAACACAAGTTACACCTGATAGTACCCAGTGGGAGCTGTTGCGCACTACTAACCAAGGTGCCGAATGGACGATAACCACGCTGCTGGATGAATGGCCTGATCCTTGGGGAGTTACCGGCTATTTTGAAGATGGTCTTCCGCTCACCTACATAGTCACCTCTACCGATAGCGCCACGCTTCCAAGTCGACGCTACTATGAAGCGCAGCGGTTTTTGCATACTCCCAGTGGAGTAGTGGTTCCTACTTCCTTACCCGGGTTGGGTAATTTGGGTACCACCCCTACCATGTTTACCCGGCTTCGCTTTCCGGGAGTAAATCCCAACAATCCGCATCATATCATTGCTGCGGATATGGAGGCTGAGCAAGTGAAGGTGACCAATAATGGTGGTATTACTTGGCGAGTAGACTCAGCGCTAACGCGGTTGGTGACGGATAACGGAAACTTAAGGTTTTCTTGGAATAGCCATAGGGGAATCCGCAATAGTAAACAGATGACTACCGTGGCTTGGAATCCGTATTGCGAAGACCATATTCTGGTGGGGACTATGCAATCGGGCATCATTGAGAGTACCGATGGTGGCGATACTTGGCAACGCGTAGAAGGCTCAGAACAAGTACCTTATATCACCAGTTTTGCTTTTCCCTATCTACGTAGTGTGGTATTTAGTAGCTATGGCCGTGGGTTGTGGCGCTATGCCTTTGAATGTGGCAGTCCTGGTTTGGTATTGCCAGAAGAGATAAATGACCGCGTATGGCCCGATGAAATTCCGCCGATTCCCAGCTTTTTGTGCTATGCATTTTTCAGCAATCTGGAAGATGTAAAGGCCTACCAACAATCAGAGTGGGGCGCATTGATTACCCAAGGAGGGAACATAGTGGATGTGCAGTTTGACGAAGCCACTGGGGTGATCCGTTCCGTACAGATAGATGGGGGTAGTGTAGCTGCGTATGATGCCTTGGGTGTAGAAATCACCCCTCCATTTACCATATCCACTGCTACTGGGAGTGAGGGTAACATTGATAAGTATGAATATGTAGGTGAACTGAAAAAGCGAAACCGTCAGGTGAAAGGGCTTTGCTTCCAAGGGAATAAATACTCGGGCCTGATCATGTGGGATCAAGATCTAAACCCGGAATTACTTCCGAAAGAGGATACCACTACCCGGCCTAGCCTGCGCGCTTGGCCTATGAGTCCGTTCGGATATACCGCCGAAGAGCTTACGAAGGTTAAGTTACAAGGGAGAGGGTTTACCCCGAGTACCAAATTGGCCCTCTACGTTGATGATGAGGTGGTGCGTGAAGGTATCACGGTGGAAGATAATGGAGCCTTTTGGATTCCTGTTCCCGTCCAAGCATTTGGTGAATTCTCCTCCTATGTGGAGGTTCGACAATTAGATGATGAAAAAGGTAAAAGGGCGGGTACTTTGCTATCCATTACGGTATCGGACCATGACTAGCTATTCGGAATACCAGTTTCAATCCAAATCCACTCAGGGGCATCCTGAAACATGCAGTAGAGTTTGCAAACCCATATAGGTTTTTGCTAGCTTTGTACTTCTCCATACATGATTAGAAAGGAGGAATATGCTATTGCAGTGTCATCATATCGCTTCCCCGGCCGGGTTTAGATAAGCCGTCTTACTCCGATGAGACTGCCCGGCTCCCTATGGACCGGGTTTTTTAATGCCCTATGCGTTCTGGATTTTATTAATCTCTGCAGGCTGCGGAGCGTGCGGTCGAGT
>DMST01000025.1:9733-10196 GCA_003454975.1 Cytophagales bacterium
ACGGTAAACAATAGCCCCGTCTGATCAATCCGATCATTCATTCCTTTTCCGATCATGGACAATTTACTCTTACAGATAACGGCGGGTCGTGGGCCTGCCGAGTGCGCCTGGGTAGTGGCCCAGGTACAAAAAGTGCTCTTGGCCGCTGCCCGTGAGGCAGGCTACGCCGTAGAAATCCGGCAGCGCGAACCAGGACCCCAAGCAGGTACGCTCAATTCAGTAGTAGTGCAGCTACAAGGCCCAGAAGTAAAGGCTTGGGCAAACTCTTGGCAGGGCACTATACAGTGGGTAGGCCAGAGCCCCTACCGTAAGTATCACAAGCGCAAGAACTGGTTTGTGGGCGTGCAGATGTTTGCTGAAGCCACGGCGAAGACCGGCCTGGCAGAGCACGAAGTGCGCTACCAGTTCATCCGCTCGGGTGGTCCTGGTGGGCAGCACGTAAACAAAGTGGCTACGGCTGTGT
>DMST01000025.1:10253-18733 GCA_003454975.1 Cytophagales bacterium
AACACACTTGCCTACGGGAGAGACAGTGCACGTGGCCGGTGGCCGCTCGCAGGCCCAAAACAAGCAGGAGGCCCTCCGGCGGTTGCAGGCCCGGTTGGCTGAGCGTCAGCTGATGGCGCAACAAGCACTGGCGCAGGACACCTGGGACCAGCACAACCGGCTGGAACGAGGCAATCCCGTGCGGGTGTTTACCGGCCCTAAGTTTATGCCCAAAAAGCGGTAGTCAATCCAAGGTCTCCATTCCTCCTATCGTACTGGCCAGTAGCCAAGGATAGGTGGGATGGAGTTACCTCTCTCTAAAACGTGTAATCATATAGGCTATCCTCGCCGCTAGCTGTAGACAATTCTTGTCTTGGAGAAAGGGCCCAAAGTAGCCAGTAATTACAGCTATTGAAATTTGAAAACAACTGATTTTGTGGAAGGAAACCTAGACACTGTGCAATTGCCTGATTGTCTTTAGGATAGCTACTTTTTTTGAGTACAACTTTAATTATTGTAATAAAACAATTAAAAAATTCAAAATTGATTTTCTGTCAACTATTTGTCGCTTTTGTCCCTGTTTATCAAGGTTTTATTGTGGGTTGCTTTTTTTGATACTTCAACATTGAATTATTATAAAATTCAATTAAATCTTATTTAAGGTAAATTTTATTGGTCTTGATTGACCAATCATCAAACAAATGGGTTCAAAGCCTTGCTCTAGCATTCCCAAGCCATATATTGGCAACATAACCTATCACCAAAATTATTCTTAAAACCTTTTTTCTATGAGTAAAATGTTACTGCGCATGGGCGTGTTTGCACTGGGGCTGTTTGTCTCGGTAGCTGCCATGGCCCAGAGCACGGTGCGGGGCACCGTAACGGATGCGGTCACCGGGGAGCCTATTCCTGGCGTGAACGTGTATGATAATTCCTCAAAAACGGGTGTTACCACCAATCTGGATGGGCAGTATACCATACAGATTAGCGGCAGCACTACGCTTACTTTTTCATTTGTGGGTTATCGGTCCCAAGACGTAGAGGTAGCCTCCTCTACCGGTACATTGGATGTACTTCTTGAAGAAGACGTGGCCAACCTGGAAGAGGTAGTAATTACCGGTCTGGCTTCCACGGTGAAACGTTCTAATCTGGCGAATGCAGTATCTACTATTGATGCTAGCGCCCTTACCGGAACTACCAGTCAGTCTACCGTAGACGGTGCACTGTATGGTAAACTGACCGGTGCCAATGTAGTATCAGCCTCGGGTGCTCCCGGCGGTGGCTTCGCCGTTCGTCTGCGGGGTGTGTCTTCACTCAACGGTCAGCAGCAGCCGCTGTTCATCATTGATGGAGTGTACATGGACAACTCCGAGCTGCCTAGCGGCTTGCGTTTCGCTTCGGGTGCCAACCGGGGCAACGAGGAAAACGCTTCTACGCGTTTGGCGGATTTGGATCCTTCTACCATTGAGTCCATTGAGGTGCTGAAAGGTGCTTCAGCAGCGGCTATCTACGGTACCCGGGCAAACGCCGGGGTAGTAATCATTACCACCAAGCGCGGTAGCGCTGGCAAAACGCAGGTGAGCTTCAGCCAAGACATTGGTACCAACACCATCATTCGTCGGTTGGGTCTGCGTGACTGGACTGCTGACAGTGTTGCCTCCGTGTACGATGATGCTGAAGCTGATCTGTTTCGCCAAGCAGTAGCCAACAATGCGTACTATGACTACGAGGATGAATTGTACGGAGAAACCGGTTTGATCCTAGACTCACGTTTGTCACTAACGGGTGGTTCTGACAAGACTCGTTTCTTTATTGGCGCCAGCCGTCGCAACGAGAACGGTATCATCCTAAACACCGGTTTTGATCGGAACAGCTTCCGGGTAAACCTAGACCATGACCTGACGGACCGTATCACCATTGGTACTTCAACCAACTATGTGAATTCGGTAACCAATCGGGGTTTTACTGGTAATGAGAACGAAGGTGGTTTGAGCTATGGCTACAACCTGGCCTTTACGCGCCCTTGGGCAGAACTGCACCCTGATGAGCAGGGCAACTACCCTGACAACCCCAACTTTGCGGGTAACATGCTGTTGGTGCGTGATCTGGCCCAAAACGAAGAACGGGTTAATCGGATCATCCAAGGTTTGAATATTGGCTACAACATCTTGCAAACAGACAATAGCAACATCCGCCTGAATTTGAACGGGGGTATCGACTATTATCTGAATGAAACTTCAGTATACGTACCTGAATTTCACCAGGCACAACGCGGCCTGCAGAACGGATATGTAGGCCGTGGTCGTAACAAGGTATTCAACGGCAACCTGCAGGGCTTCTTAGTATATAACCAATTCCTGATGGGCGGCGACCTATCCTTGTCTACCCAGTTAGGAGCTACCTACCTGAGCCAGCAAGTAGAGCTTCTCTTTGCTCAAGCTACTCAGTTGGTACCTGGTCAGGTAAACCTGAACTCAGCCGCTACCCAGCAGCTCACCGAGAATCGCTCGTTCGTACAAGAGCAAGGCTTGGTAGCTCAGGAAGAGGTGAACTTCAAAGATCAGATCATTGGTACGGTAGGTGTTCGTTTGGATAAGTCTACCCTGAACAGTGATCCCAATCAATACTTTGCCTTCCCCAAGGCCAGCTTGGCGGTCAACATTGCCAACTTCGACTTCTGGAGTGTACCTGCAATCAATGCCCTAAAACCTCGTATTGCTTGGGGTCAAACGGGTAGTAGCGCGGCCTTCGGTTCGCTGTTTACGTTGATGAACCAGACCAACATCGACGGCGGTGTAGGTTTGACCGTAGCCGGTGCGTTGGGTGCTACCACCTTGGTGCCTGAGACCTCTACTGAGCTGGAAGCCGGTTTGGACCTGAGCTTATTGGACAACAAAATTGCTCTGGAAGCTACCTTCTATCAGCGGGATATCTTCAACCTGATTCTGACCCGTGGTTTGCCTGCTTCTTCAGGCTTTACGCAGGAGTCAGGCAACTTTGCTGACTTGCGTAACCAAGGTATCGAGCTGAGCTTGGTGACCAAGAACGTATCCAAAGAGTCCTTTGACTGGACTACTACTGTGAACTGGTGGAGAAACCTGTCAACGGTGACTCGTCTGGACGTACCTGCCTTCCCTCAGCCTGGTGCTGGTTTTGGATTGGGCTTGGGTAGCTTCTACGTAGAAGAAGGTGCCTCTATCACCCAGTTTGCGGGTAACCTCCCCGATCCTAATGATCCTGACGTGAACATCCCTACCAACATTGGCGATGCCATGCCTGACTTCCAAATGTCAGTCTTCAGTGAAATGACACTAGCCAAGAATTTTGACTTCAACTTCCTGGCACACTGGAAACAAGGCGGTGATGTACTGAACCTAACTAAGTTCTTGACCGACTTGGCAGGCACTACGCCTGACTTGGATACGCCAGAGGGTCAAGAGCGGATTGCCCAGGGTACCATTGCTTCTCGCTTCCTGGAAGACGCTTCTTATTTCCGTTTGCGTGAGGTATCCCTATACTACACGTTGCCTAAAGTTTCAGAGCGTATTGAGCAAATCAAAGTAGGTGTATCAGGTCGTAACCTGTTTACCCTGACTAACTACTCTGGCTACGATCCTGAGGTGTCTGTAAACGGTAGCTCGTCTATCTCTAGTGGAATCGACGTAACTCCTTTCCCTACGAGCAAGCAGGCGTACTTCCACTTCAACATTCGTTTCTAATCCTTAAGGCGTAATCATAATGAAATTGAACATTAAAAATTTGGCGATTGCAGGCTTGGTAGGATTGACCTTTACGGCCTGTACATTTGATGAGGTACCCAACCCCAACGCGCCTAGCGTGGAGGATGCTACTTCAGATCCGGGTTTGCCTGAGCTTAACAACTTGGTACGGGGTACCGAGTCGGCTATGCGTAATGGCATGACCATTTATACCACAGCGCTGGGTACCATTTCTCGTGAGTTGTATCTGTTCGATGCTGACCCCCGGAATACGGATGACTTGCTGGGTAAGAACGGCAAGACACTTGACAACAACTCGTTCTATTCTACAGCGGCATGGAACTCCCGCTATCGTTGTATCAAGAACTGTAACTTGGTAATGGAAGCGGTGAATGCCACTACGGCAGTAACTGATGCTGAAGCTGATGGCTACCGTGGCTTTGCCAACACCGTGATGGCTTTGCAATACCTACTGGTACTGAACTCACAGGATGAGAACGGTCTCCGTCAGGACGTAGCTGATCCCCTGAACCTGGGCCCTATTGTAACCAGTAAAGCAGATAACCTGACCTTTATTCAAGGGCTGTTATCTACTGCTGCTACCCAATTGGGTAATGCGGGCTCTGATTTTGCTTTTGATCTTTCTAGCGGGTTTGACGGTTTCGATACTCCGGCTACCTTCTTGGAGTTCAACCGTGCCTTGGCGGCACGCGTATCCATTTATCAAGAAGACTGGAGCGGTGCTATTACGGCCTTGAATGCTTCATTCTTCGATATCGCAGGTGATATGGCTGAGGGTCCTGAGCATTTCTTCAGCACAGGGCAGAACGATCTTCTGAACGGAGTATTTAAGGCACCTGACCAAAATGGTGACCAGATCATTGTACACGATGATTTCATCAACGATGCCGAAGCGGGTGACCTTCGTGTGGCGGCCAAAACGGCTGCCCGGGCCAATCCTTCCACGCAGGACGGTCTTACAGGTACCCACGAAACGCGCCTGTACTCTTCGCCTAGCGACGGGATCGACATCATTCGTAACGAGGAACTGGTGTTGATTTATGCTGAAGCGAACGCACAGCTGGGCAACACCACCGAAGCTACCGACGGTATCAATGCTATCCGTTCTAATGCCGGATTGGCTGACTATGCCGGTGCTACCGATGCCAACTCGCTGATCGATGAGATCTTGAATCAGCGTCGGTATTCACTGTGGTGTGAGGCACACCGTGCTGTTGACTTGCGCCGCTATGATCGCTTGAACGATGCTAATGTTGCGGTTGACCGTGCAGGTGACGTAGTGTACGAGCGTTTCCCTATCCCATTGAATGATGTGGATGCGGACTAATCCTCACCGAGGATGAAAAAGTAAGAAGGCAATCCTGGAAAGGGTTGCCTTTTTTCTTGATGACAGTTTTTAAATAATTGCCTATTTACGATGAGTTGTTGGGTTTTAAATATTTTGCAAGCTGTTGAATATGAGGGCTTTCGTTGTTTTTGGAGCTGCCTTATAAGCGTTAGTATTATTGTTGATAGTGTCGCTTGTATGATACTTCAGTTGTAGTATTTTCGTGGAACCTTAAAAACTATCGTAGACTAACAATTATGAAAAACACCACTAAAATTCTGGCTATCGTAGCCCTACTGCTTACTTGTTCATTAGAGGTCAATGCTCAAAGAGGACCGCTGATTACTTGTTCCAATGTTACCAACATGCTTCACATTGGCACTCCGTATGTGAATTCAGTTAGCCTAAGTATCCACCAAACGGTAACCTGGTATACAAATCCGGTATGTGGGGCCACCACCTACTATTGGATTTTGCAAGGTGGGCAGCAGGTGAGTACGAATGTGCCACAGATTACGCTATCAGCACAAGATTTAGTATGGCTCCCTGCAGGAGGATGCGATGATTTCAATGCACAGATTACCTTTCCTACTCCTTGGGCTACTGTAGGTACCTACGCTACCACCTTCTCTGTACGTAGTAACCTAACTTCGCCGGCTACCATTCCGGTTTACATCAGCGGGGTAGAGAAGTGCGAAGAGATTGACCCCTTTGGGGATGATGATGGACCCGGCGGCGGCTTTGGTGGATGATCAATAAAACCATTTCATTCTTTTTACAAACCATCTTCATCTAGGAGATGGTTTATTTCTGTTTTAACCCGGAACATGCATTAGGAAATCTACTACGGAACTAAATAGCTGCAAATCAGCGGTCCGCCGCGCGGTCGCTTCGCTACCTTTTGTTCGATCACCATAGCGGTGGCTATGCCTCACTCACAAAACGCCCTGATTTATTGCTATTTAGCCCCTCGTAACGAAGTGCTAATGCATAATCCGGGTTTAATAAAATTAAATACTTAATAAATATAGGTTCCTAAAGTATGTTTTTGTGACCAGTGATGTTGGCCGGGACGAAAGGGAAAACCTAGGGACAGGTGACATTCTAGGAGACAGATTTGTCGCTTGACAAATACTTTTGTTGCCCTACCTTCGCGCCAGCTATTTAAAATCAAACAGCAATTACAATGAAAAACACAGTGAAAATGATAGCTTTCCTGGCTATCCTCAGCGTATCTTCTTACAATTCATTTGCTCAACTGCTACCTCCCATTGACCGGGATCCTTGTGCTAATCCTTCAACTACCTTGTTGCATGTTGGTACTCCGTATGTAAACTCAGTTAGCTTGACCTATGGTCAAACCGTGACTTGGTATACCAATGCGGTATGTGGTGCAACCACTTATTTCTGGACCTTGAAAGGTGGCGAGACCGTTACTACTAGTGTGCCCCAGATTACACTGGCTGCACGTGACTTGATCTGGTTGCCTGCGGGGGGGTGTGATGAGTTCAACGATGATTGGATGACCTTCCCTCATCAGTGGGCTACTGTAGGTACCTACCACACAACCATGTCGGTGAGATCCAACATCACTTCTTACATTACACTGCCGGTTTCCATTAGTGGAGTAACCAAGTGTGAGGAGTGGGATCCATTTGGTGATGAAGATGACGGCTCCGGTGGCGGTGGCTTCGGAGGCTGATATCCATATCTAGTCCTAGTTAATAATTCAACCGCTCCAAGTTTGGGGCGGTTTTTTTATGCCTTTTTCATGTACGGCAACCCCGAGGAGTGTGCGCTTTTGGGCTGTTTTCGTCCTTTTTAGGTTGATTTAGACCCGATAGGGACGGGAGGTAAAAATGTGGGATAGGGGACGTTCATTGGTACATGGCATGATGACTTATTGCCTATACCTTCGCCAACGAATTAAAAATCGAACAGCAATTTCTCATGAAGAAAATGATTCAAGTAGTAGCCGCTTTGGCGGTGTTTGCGTTGATTTCTGCCGAAGCATCAGCCCAAGTTCTCATCCGGCCACCCGCCTGTAGCCAATCTGCAGACCGATTGGACTTGGGTGATCCCAATGTATTGTCATTTAGTGTATCCTACCATCAGTCGCTCACCTGGTACACCAACGAGGTGTGTGGCGCTAATGCCTATGCCTGGATATTGCAAGATGGACAGCAGGTGATGACAACAGGCACACAGCTTTCTATGCAGGCTCGGGATTTGGTGTGGCTTCCTCCTGGCGGTTGCGACGAATTCAATGGCCGTATGACCTTTCCCAATCCATGGTCTGATGTAGGTATTTACCATACAACCATCACCGTGCGGCCTCAAATCAACCAAACCTGGAAGACTGTTTCGGTATCCATCAGTGGAGTCCAGAAATGCACCGAAATTGGTGATGATGGCTTCTATGATACGGATCCGGGTGGTTTTGGTGGAGAGTAACTCCTCAAAAATCCCTTCTAAACCTTATGGCCGCACCAGACACCTGGGGCGGCTTTTTGTGTTTCTGCCAGCAGAATTCTTTCGAAGGTCCTGTTGGTTCTCATGCTACCGGTGCCTACTTGAAGGCCCTCAGATACTGAACAGGCACCGGGCCAACGGTGCCTAACTCCTGTGCAGCATGCAGGGCAAAGTAGGGGTCACGTAGGTGCTCACGTGCAATCACCACTACATCCGCTTTTCCGGAGGTAATAATCTCTTCGGCCTGCCGAGCTTCGGTAATCAAACCCACCGCTCCCGTAGGAATGCCTGCCTCTTTTCTGATCTGTTCCGCATAAGGTACTTGGTACCCCGGTACCACTTGGTGTTGGTCAGGAGTGCCAATGCCACCGCCACTGGCAGTGATCAGTTCTGCTCCATCCTCTTTGAGAAGTTTAGCCAGCGCTACAGAATCCTCTATTTGCCAGGAGCCTAGCTCGTGGCCAAAGTCTACCGCGGATATCCTAACCAGTAGGGGGACACCACCCGGTAAGATGGCTTTTACCGCTTGGGTGACCTCACGGAGAAACCGCACGCGGTTCTCGAAACTTCCGCCGTACTCGTCGGTACGTTGATTGGTGAGTATAGAGTAAAACTCATGTAGCAAGTACCCGTGAGCAGCGTGGATTTCCACCCCGTCAAACCCAGCGGCAAGGGCACGTTTCGCCCCCGCCACAAACTGTTGGGTTACCTCCCTAATTCCCTTCTTGGTGAGCGCAGTTGGTGTTAGCAGCCCTTTCCGGTTGAAGGCGCTGGGGCCAATTACTTCCCAGCCTCCTTCCGCTTCGCTGATGTAAGTGAAGCCCTCTGTAGGGTGGTTGCGGCTGCCTTTGGCGGCAGCATGACCCAACTGGGCCACCATAGCGGCTCCCTGCTGCTTTACAAAGCGAGTAATGCGGCTTAGCCCCTCTATATGGTCATCAGACCAAATGCCTAGGTCAGAG
>DMST01000025.1:18768-34068 GCA_003454975.1 Cytophagales bacterium
GGCCGTCCAGCGGCCTGTTAGACTAATGGGTAGGGCCTCTGAGATCACCAACCCTGCACCGCCTACCGCCCTGCTCCCCAAATGCACCAAGTGCCAGTCAGTAGCCATGCCATCCTTTGCCGAGGAATATTGCTGCATAGGGGAAACCACAATGCGATTACGCAGAGTAAGATTGCCGAGGGAGAAGGGATCAAATAAGGATGGCATACGGATGGTGTTCAGTGACAAGGAAAGGCATTATGTATGGGGTAAAATTAGGGTTTCGGATGCCTACCGCAACCGGTGCTAAGGAACGACTAAAATAAAACTGCCCAAGCCAAAGAAATTCTTCTCCAGCTTGGGCAGATAAATAAGATTATATCGGGTTGGAATAAGGGCTAGGCAGGTTTAAACGGGTCACTACCGGCCAACCTGCTTCGTCCCTCGTCATTCCTAACTCCTCTTTACGCTTCTACGGCCTCCAACTCAGGAGCTACAGGGAAGTCGATGGGAATGTTGGTGATGCCGTGCAGGTAATTGCTGATGATCTTGTCACCTACATTCAAAATCACGTCGATCAGGTTGCCCTTGTCATAACCTGCCGCGAAGAAGGCAGAGATGGTTTCGTCAGAAGGACGTCCGTGAGAGGTAGTGATCTCTTTGGCTAGTTTTACCAAAGCATCCAGCTTAGCATCGAAAGAAGCCGAACCGCCACGCAGCTCCAAAATCTGCTCATCAGTGAAGCCGTTCATTTTGCCCAAGGCAGTGTGAGCACTCTGGCAATAGCGGCAATCGTTTACCTGGCTCACTACCAAGTTGACTACCTCACGCTCTTTTGCTTTCAGGCTGCTTTTAGCATTTTGGAACGTCAGGTAGTTGCCCAGCGCAGTGTCAGAATAGGCAAAGGTGGCGTACAAATTGGGCACGAAACCAAGACCCTTGTTCAAGTTGTCAAAGATCTCTTGGTTCTGAGGAGCTACTTGCTCACGAGTGGGTACATCGAATTTCATATTGGTTATCTTTTGTGTTTAGTATTTGTAATGGATACACCTATACTAACGCCCTTTTTCAGGCTGGGTGATGGTTAATTCTTCCCGGTGATAGGTCGATTTTTCCCTGATTGGAAATTGAAATGAGGAACTGGTTTATTATTTCGTGATTCTGCCATTAAGCACCGTGGCGATTAATAGGTAGGAAGTAGCAAATATCGAGAGAATCAAGGCGGATATACATCTAAGGTTGTCACGCACTGTCAGCGCATGCAACTTTCCGTTGAAATAATACATCTAGGACGGAAACAACGAATACTCAATGAACAAGCTACTATTTGTATTAACTATCCTAATCGGTATTTCGCCGCTATTCAACGCCCAGGCGCAAGATCAATCCCAGTCCCCATCAAAACGCGAGTATCCCGTGCCCGAGGGGGTAAAAGCTTCTCGTTGGCGAGTACTCAAGCAGCAATGGGGATACCGGGCCCGGTTTGTGGAAGTCATCCGACAAGATCGTACGGTCCAATCTGGGTTTCTGTTAGGGGCCTATCCTGAAGGCATCACATTCTTGGAAGGGGAGTCCCTGCCCTTTGTGTCAGCAGCAGCGATGAATGTGATAACCGTAGCCCCTCAGGATATTGATCAGGTCCTGGTAAAGCCCCTGGGGTACCCATTCTTCAATCCTCTTTTGCAGAGCGCAGCCGTTGGGACATTGACCAGCGGCGCTTGGTTGGCTACGCAAGGTGTGGATGAGTATGCAGGCTGGTTATTGGTAGGTATAGCAGCAGGAGGCCTTGCACTACCAGGTATTGGTCTTGGGCACGTTCTGTGGTTTTCCAAGCGCAACGTTGAGGTAGGGGGTAGTCTTACGGCCTACGCCAAATTGCAACATCAGCTGCGTTGGTTTACCCAAGTGCCCAACCTGGCTATTGCCCAAACCCTTCCGCAGTATGCTCCTGAGGACCCTGCTGATCCTTATACCTACCAAAGTTTGTACCCCATCATGCCCCGGCTGGCCAAAGCCTGGAGACCACGGAAGTGGGCAGTTTCAGTAGCCAGTGGAGTTCCTTTGTACTCTGGATTGAACGGACTTTACAGAGATGGCGAGCAAGTGGGACTTTGGTTTCCTCAAACCACCCGGCCTGACTATGTATACCAGCTAGGGTTATCCTTTCATCCCAATGCCAGGTGGTCTGTAGGAGCAGATTTAGTGAATAGCCGACAATACCGGTACATCGGTAGCCCGGAGAGCACTTACTTTACCAATGCCTTTTGGTCATCAATTCATGACCTGGAGGTGACTAGTTTCCGCATGGGGGTAGACTACTACCTGGTTGCTTCTGATCCCTTGCTAGCCCAGCGGCATGCCGTGGGGGTAGGGGCTAGCTTAGGACTTGACTATGTGGACCTGTTTCGGGCTCAATCTTCTGCACAGACCTATAACAACTCACGGGTTCAGCTTTACCGGCCGGCGATACAAGTGCGGGCTACCCATCAGTATGCCCTCACCCGCTTCCTATACACTAAAGTGGCTCTGGGCTTTAATACCTCTATTCCTTACCAGGTAGAGGCTCTATCATTGCCGACCGATGTAGGACTGGTCAATCTTCCTGCCGATGCTCTTGATTTTAGCATGCTCACAGGTATGGTAGGTTTGAGCTATAGGTTTTAGCCCAGCGGCACACCGTTAAGGTCGGAGTAGGCGGTGGAATAGACGCCATACAGCTCTTGCAGTTTGGCTCAGAGGTGCGCGGCATCACGCCTGAACAGAAGTTTAGTAGGCTATTTGTCCAGCTTCGGGCCACGCACGAGTATAGCCTAACTCCGGCCTTATCTACTCAATTTCAAGTGGGATTATCCTACTCAGGAAATGCCGAATTGGGACAAGATACCTTTGACTATGAGGGGGTGGAATTTGTGGTTCCAGCGGTGCCGCTTCAGTTCTCGGTTCTTTCGAGTTCAGCTGGATTGATTTACCGATTCTGATTTTATTACGCCTGTTGAGGGAGGCAATTCTCATCCCCCTCGCTGGGAAAAGGCCTTCTTAGGTTCCGATTTTGGCCGTTTTCCGGTACTCAGAGGGGGCCATGCCCAAGTGCTTCTTGATAAGTTTGTTGAACGCCGCTACATCCCGATAGCCCAATTCGTATGCTATTTCTTTGGCCGTAAAGTCGGTGTAGAGCAGCAGGCGCTTGGCCTCCAGTACTATTCGCTCATGGATGATCTGCAGGGGCGATTTCTCACCGTACTTTGCAAATAGGTTACTCAGTGTTTTGGGAGAACGGTGAAGCATATCAGCGTAGTCTGCTACCAATTTGTAAGTCTTATAATGCAGATCTACCAGCACATTGAAGTGCCGAATCACATCCAGCTGTTCATCGTTAACCTCGGCTGACACGTTCTGCTCCTTAGCCAGCCTTGTAATTAGGATGATCATCCGCTTGAGCAGCATGACCAGCATTTCCTCCTGAATGTTGTCTCGGGTGCCAAACTCATCAACGAACACTGCGTATAGCAGCTCAATTTTTCGCTGTTGTTCCTCATTCAAACTGATGATGGGAAGAGTCTGGGTGCCCAGAAAGATGATGCCGTTGCACGACACTTCATTGTCATGGTCTGATATGCAATAAAACTCCCGGTTGAAACTCCAGCTCATAATCCCTTTCGCATCCTGATAGCGCACCTGCTGCAAGTAGGTGGTTGTGATGATTTGCTGGGGCTCCACCTTCACCGGTATTCCATCTATTGTGATAGAAATTGCCTCTGCCGTTTGATTCCACAAGATGTGCAGAAGCTTTTCCTTGATTCGCAGATCTTCATAATGACCTGCCAGGTCATCAGTGAGTGATAGGAGAGAACCTAACTTTTGGTTGAAAAACTGTACGTGCATTACATCTCCATTTTACCCATACTGGCCCCGGCCCAACAGGCTAAACGGTATAGCACACGGGCTCCTACATTGCCGTCCCATTCGTCCTGGCCAGGTGCCACTTCACTTACATCAAACCCCACGATTTTCCGCCCACTTTTCACCACCTGCTTGATTAGGTAAAGGGCCTCTTCCATAGAGAGCCCTCCTGGCACCGGTGTGCCCGTATTGGGACAGAGTGTAGGGTCTAGGCCATCAATGTCAAAACTCACGTATACGTGCTCTGGCAGGGGGGCTACGATGGACTCGCATTGCTGGTGCCAGGTCATACCTTGGAACCGATTCTCTTGCAGTATTTGGTCATAGAAACTTTCAATTCGTCCGGCCGAAGTTGCCACTACCTCATGTTCAGACTCAGCGTAGTCGCGTACGCCTACCTGCACCAGCTTGCTTAGCGGGCCTAGCTTTAGGGCGTTGGTCATTATGCTGGCGTGGCTGTAGGTAAAACCCTCATAGGCTATCCGCAAATCTGCATGTGCATCTATTTGCAGGATCCCAAACTCCTCGTACCGGTGCGATATAGCCGTCATCAGGCCAAGGGGTGTGCTGTGGTCGCCCCCCAACAGACCTACTACCTTACCACCATCCAGGTGACCTTCGGCCTTCTTTGTCAGATTGTTGCACAGGGCAAGTGAAGAATCATTTACCTCTTGTAACAACATCCTGTAATCTTCTGGAGCCTGGTCTGGCAAGTTTCCTGCCTCCAGCCAGGTTATGTAGGTTTCAGTACGCTTGCGTAAGATGTTACTTTGGTGCGCCAGTGCCTGAGGTATTGGCTCCATGGCAATGCCCATCTTCCAAGCCTGGGGCAGGTCCTGCAGATGGTAGTCTATCTGGGGGCTAGCTGCCAACACCGCCTCTGGTCCGTTTACCGTTCCCGCTCCGTATGATACGGTCACCTCCCAGGGCACGGGTATAATGATCACCTCGGCTGTTTGGGGGGTAAAGGGCAGACCGAACAGGCTTCCCTGTTGGCCAACGCCATTGGGGTCAAACTGGGCTATCTGTTCTGCTTTGGTCATAAAAGCTTTTGCAAAAAAGAAGGAAGCGCAAAGGCTGCTTGATGAACCTCCTGGTTATAATAATAAAGGTCTTCGGCCAATAGGTTTGTTCCTTCCTTGGGCAAGTTGGATCCTGTAGGCTCATCAATCAAAAGGAAACTGATCATTCCCGACGGAAAAGTCGGCAAGTAGGCCAAATATGGAGATACTCTACGTTTGGGAAAGGCACCTTTTACGCTACTAACCAGAGCGGCAAACTCGGTAGGGTGTAAGCCGGGCAATCCGCTTTGCAACACCAAAAGTCCCTTCGGGGCCATGCATTGGTGCAGTAGAGAAAGGAAATTTGCTGAATATCCCACCGGTTCGGAATAGGTATCAATGAAAATAAGATCGAAAGCCTCTTGCTCGGTGTTTTCCAAAAACTCCCCGGCATCTGCCAATGCCAAAGTCACCTTGGGGTTTTGAAAAGAGTCCGCTTGTACAGGAAATGCAGCTCGGCTGGCATCAATAATGCCGGGGTCCTGCTCTACCACCACCAGACTTTCCAGCTCCCTGTAGCGCAGGGCCTCCCGGGCTGCACCACCATCTCCACCGCCCAGAATCAAAGCCCTTCGTACAGGTTGACTGGCCGCCTGAAAGGCTACGTGCACTAGCATCTCATGGTAGGCGGCGCTATCCGCTTGGGTCATCACCACCGCCCCGTCCAAAACCAAGGCTGAGCCATAGCCGCTGGTATCGTATACCTCAATTTGTTGATAGGCACTTTGCCGCGCAAACAAGCGAGTGCCACTGTGCTTTAGCGATAGGGCCAGGTGCGTCCTTCGTTCTGTAAACCAGGCTTCGCGGGTTGGAGAGATGGAAGTAGTATTAGGAGCAATTTCTGTAGGTTGCCGTTGTGCTACTTGGCCGCGTTTCATCTCTTGAGAAGTGCTTTCTTTAGCCTTCAGGGCTGACTTCAGATGGTAGCAAGCCTTCCAAGGATCCACGGTATTTCCGCAGGTAAACACATCCAATGCAACGTACCCATATTCCGGCCAAGTATGCAACGCCAGGTGGCTCTCCTGGATCACCACTACGCCAGAAATGCCGGCGGGGGCAAAGTGATGAAAGGTACTATTGATGATGGTAGCCCCAGCTAGCCGCGCCGCCTCTTCCAGGGTTTCCTGGGCAAACTCCATGTCATTCAGTAGAGCACCGGGGCATCCGTACAGTTCCATCAGCACCTGCTTTCCGAGCGAATGATCCTCCTCCTTCATGTGGGCAAGTTATTTACCAAATTGATCAGGTCAATGACCCGATAAGGTTTCGGGCCGCACCATAGCCTGTAACGTAGCGGTGCCTTGGCTCCAGGTCTGCCAGGTATCCGTCTCTTGAGTAAGCAGGGCAGCCGTAGCCGGAGAAAAACCACCGGCATAATCTTGGGTGAGGTATTCGGTAAGATAGGTCACCGTGGGGTTGTGTCCCACCATCATTACTTTATTAATAGTGTCTGGTATTTGGTTGATAAGTGACAAAAAGGTGCGCAAAGAGGCCTCGTAAATTTCTTTTTCCAGAACCACTCCTGACAGATCGTAGTTATATTGGCCCGCTAAAATCACTGCGGTGGCTTGACAACGGTGGGCTGGGCTGCTGATAATGCGCTGACATTCAGGGAATATACCATGCAAATGGCCGCCGAGTCGGGTGGCAGCTTGTATGCCCCTCTGAGTCAGTTTCCGATCAAAGTCTCGGGTTTGGAACCCAGATTCTTCGGCTTCAGCATGCCGGATTAGCCATAATTGTTTGGTCATGATTAAAAAGTGAGAATGGTGACGAAACCAAGGCTGAAATTACATCCAGTATTGGCTTCTGCCATTAACTTTTGCGGGATTTAGAAATATTTATAGATATTTGACGACGAAGTATAATAAAACATAGGCGGTATATGTCGAAAAATTTGGTCATTGTGGAATCTCCGGCTAAGGCAAAGACCATAGAAGGGTATTTAGGTAAGGACTTTACAGTTACAAGTAGCTACGGTCACGTACGTGATTTGCCCAAAGGCAATGCTGCGATTGATATCGAAAACGGTTTTAAGCCTACCTATGAGATCACTGCTGATAAAAAGCAGGTGATCACCGAACTCAAGAAATTATCGAAGGCAGCAGAAACCATCTACCTCGCTTCCGATGATGACCGCGAGGGAGAAGCCATTTCCTGGCACCTGAAGGAGACACTCAAACTGGATGATTCCCGCACCAAGCGGATCGTATTCCGGGAAATTACGAAGACGGCCATCCAAAAGGCACTCAACAATCCTCGTACCATCGATCAGGATCTGGTAATGGCCCAACAGGCTCGCCGTATTCTGGACCGTTTGGTAGGTTTCGAGCTTTCCCCCATTCTTTGGAAGAAAATCAAAACGGGCCTCTCAGCAGGTCGTGTACAATCCGTAGCCGTTCGCTTGGTAGTAGAGCGCGAGCGCGAGATAGATAAATATAAGCCTAAGAGCACGTTTAAGGTAACTGCAAACTTCGATCTGGGTGGCGGCAAATTGCTGAAAGCAGATCTGAATAAGAAGTTTGATACGGAGGAAGATGCCCGCGCTTTTCTGGAAAACTGTAAGGGAGCTGATTTCTCCATTGCTGACTTGGTAACTAAGCCTGCTAAGAAATCACCTGCGCCGCCCTTCACTACTTCCACCTTACAGCAGGAGGCTAGCCGAAAACTGAGTATGTCGGTAGCACAAACCATGACCTTGGCGCAGCGCTTGTACGAGGCGGGTAAGATTAGTTATATGCGAACCGACTCGCTCAACCTTTCGGAAGAAGCCATTGCCGGAGCTACTAGCGCCATTAAGAACAACTATGGTGATGATTTTAGCCAGGTAAGGCATTTCAAAACCAAAAATTCTGGTGCGCAAGAAGCTCACGAAGCCATTCGCCCAACTGACTTTTCTCAGTCCAAAGTAAGTGGTGATCGCAACGAGCAGCGTCTCTATGAGCTCATCTGGAAACGGGCGATTGCCTCTCAGATGGCAGACGCACAGCTGGAAAAAACTACCGCTACCATCGGCATTTCTACCGTACCAGAGACCTATGTGGCCAAAGGGGAGGTTATTAAGTTCGAAGGTTTCCTCAAAGTGTACATAGAAGGAAAGGACGATGACGACGAGGAAGATGAAGATAAGGGTATGCTGCCTCCGTTGGAAATAGGCCAAGCACTTGTGCTGGAAAAGATGACCGCCAAACAAGGCTTTTCTCGGCCTTCGGCGCGATATACCGAGGCATCCTTGGTAAAAAAACTGGAAGAACTGGGCATCGGTCGTCCTTCCACCTACGCACCTACTATTTCTACCGTTCAGAAAAGGAATTACGTAGAGAAGGAGTCCAGGCCGGGTAAGGAACGGGAATACCGAGAGCTATACCTGGAGAAAGATGCCCTAACAGACGCCACCCTAACTGAGATTACAGGCACGGAGAATATGAAGTTGTTCCCTACCAACTTAGCCATGGTTGTGAACGATTTCTTAGTAGAGCATTTTGCCAACATCGTAGACTACTCCTTCACGGCTTCAGTAGAGAAGGAGTTTGATGAGATTGCGCACGGGGGCAAGGATTGGGGCAAGATGATTGACCAGTTCTACCACAAGGATTTCCACCCCAAAGTAGAAGTTACCGAGAACATCTCCCGTGATGAAGTAGGCAGTTCTCGTGAAATAGGGGTAGATCCCAAAACTGGCAAAACGGTCATTGCCCGCTTAGGGCGCTACGGACCCTTGGTGCAGCTAGGCGAAGCAGAAGGGGATGAGAAGCCGCAATATGCAAGCTTGCGAACCGGTCAATTCATTGAAAACATCACCTTAGAGGATGCTCTGGAGTTGTTTAAGCTTCCGCGGACCGTGGGTACGTTCGAAGACAAAGATATGGTGACTGCCATTGGGCGATTCGGACCTTACATTCGCCACGATGGTAAGTTCGTAAGCCTCAAAAAGGAAGACGATCCGCTTACGGTTACCGAAGAACGTGCTGTTGAATTGATCCTAGCTAAACGAAAGGCAGATGCTGAGAAGCATATCAAAAGCTTTGATGAGAACCCGGATGTGCAAATCCTAAATGGACGTTGGGGGCCTTATATAAAAGTGGGCAAAAAGAATGTGAAAATTCCCAAAGACAAGGATCCTAAAGAACTTACACTTGCCGAATGCCTGGAATTGGCAGAGAAAGCTCCCGAGAAGAAGCGTGGAGGGAAGGCAGCTGCTAAGAAGAAAAAAGAATAGCGTGTTTTACCAATAGATACCAAGCCTTGCCTTCCCCGGCAAGGCTTTTTTTGTGTTTCATATATTACCAAAATGTTAGTTTTAGATGTAACTTTGGATAAGGGAATTTGTAGAAAATATCAATTTTTTGATGGTAAAGTACCAAATGGCAGTTGAGTTTGTCCAGATTTTCTGTCCCAATGGCTGTTGATGGAAATTGCGTTATTCTTGGAGGGAAACCTGTTTATTGCCTGGTGAACTGCAACTATTTTCCGTCATAACCACCTGTTTGCCAGTGATTATTTGGTGGATGCCGATATTTCTTATGAATTTCTCAATGCCGTCTCTGCTGAGTAAGTTTTGGGACTTGATTGGGAAATTATTTATAGGATAATAGGCACAAAATCACTACTTTAATTCCTAATCCCTTATAATTTTTTAGTGTTTACGGGGATGTTTCTCTAACGTATTGTAATTGCAAAGAATAAAAAGTTTCTACCAAGGTGGCAGAAGTTAACTCGAAATCGATCCGCGCTTTTACCCTTAAGAATTTTAAGGGAAGAATTGTTACTACCATGTGTATAATGGGAGCCATTTCCATTTCCATGTTAGTGTACAACCAACGCATGATTTCCCGGCTGCGCCAAGAGCGGTCAGAGCTGGCTACCTTGAGTTTTCCGGCCATTCAGGCTTCCATGGAGTTTAGCAAGAATGTGCACAAAACCGGATATCTGTTGAGCGCATATGTAGAAAGTGGCGATGAATCTTTCTACCGTGATTGGCAACAGACTTGGTCCATCGGGCTTAAAGATCAGTTGCTCTACATTCAGCAGATGGCAGAGGAAATTGAAATTGAGTCTGCACGAAAAACGAGCCGACGGATAGGTATTAGTCTCAATTTGCTAGAAGATAAGCAGCGGCCAATTATGGATGCTGTTCGCAGAGACCTTAAAGTGAAAGGTTTTTACAGGGAGGATGTCTCCTTCGATAATGAATCTTTCTATGGTGGAAATGCTTCTAGCGTATATGTTGCCTCTCAAGACAAGGGATTGTTGGATATCCAGCAGCAACTAAATGCCCGCATGGCCGGGGAAATTGTTCCTTATGTAGCGAACGTAGCCGGAGAAGCCGAAATATTAAACACCTATTTTGCTCAGGATTTTCAGGCACGGCTCAGCTTTTTAGATGAGAAACTAGCTACCCTAATCAAAGTGGGGTATTGGATTGTAGGGCTGGGTACTTTGGTAGCCGTAGTTCTAGGTTTTTGGGTCATTGTATTCATCTTCCGCCATGTAGACCAGATCAGTAATACCATTCGTCAGTTTAGTAAAGGCAACATCCCGGAGCCTTTAGGGGAAAATAGAAATGAAACCAACCTAATTATTCGGAAGCTAAACCATTTAGGTACGGAGCTAGGGAACGTTAAAAATTTGGCTGAGCATATCGGAGAAGGTCATTTTGATGAATCTATCACCGCCTTTGAACACTCCTCGGATCTGGGAGCCAGTTTAGCATCTATGCGGAGTAGCCTACACGAAGTAGCCGAAGAAGATCGTCGGCGCCTTTGGGTAAATGAAGGTTATGCCCAAGTGGCTCATACGTTGCGTTCAAACAACGATAATCTTCAGAACCTTTGTGATGAAGTATTGCACCTAATCGTAAAATATCTCGATTGTAATCAGGGAGCATTGTATTTGTTGGAGGGGGATGAAGGAGGCGAAATTATGGAGGTCCGATCCCTATATGCCTACAACAAGAAGAAGTTTGATGACATCAAGGTAGCCTACGGAGAAGGCTTGGTAGGCCAGGTTTGGCGGGATGAAGATGAGCTGTATATCACCGATGTGCCCAACGATTACGTGAGGATTCGTTCCGGTCTCGGTGGAGCAGAGCCCAATTGCCTGTACTTAGTTCCTATGGTGGCTAGTCAGAAGATTGTGGGGATTTTAGAGTTGGCCTCTTTCCATGCCATTACGCATCATGAGAAAGAATTCATTCAGCGGGCCAGCGAGGCCATTGCTACGGCAGTAGGCAATGTGAAGATGAATGAGCGTAACCTGCTGTTGCTCAAATCTTCTCAGGAGCAGGCGGAAGAGCTCCGAGCTCAGGAGGAAGAGATGCGGCAAAATATGGAAGAGCTCCAAAGTACACAGGAGGAGATGTTCCGTGCGCAACGTGAGTTGCAAGCAAAAGAGCGCAACCTAGATGGGGTGATTAACAATACTACCGATACCATTTTCGCCATCGATAAAGACTATTGTATCACGGTTGTCAATAAATTCCTTCGTGATAAATATGCCCAGATGGGTATCAACCTACAGCTAGGTACCAGCATCCTTAACCTTCTGAAAGGAGAGGCCCGTGCCGCTTGGAAAGCGCGTTATGATCGGGCACTGAGCGGCGAACGGTTCCATATGATTGAGGAGCGCACTACCGATGAGGGAAGTAAAGCCTTTGCCCAAACCTTTCACAATCCCATAAAAGACTCCACCGGCAAGGTGGTAGGTGTCTCCGTAATATCTCGTGATGTTACGGATCTGATGAAAGCAGAGGCCGAAGCCAAAAGCAAGGAGGTGACTCTCAATGCATTGATCAACAGTACTGACGATACCTATTTTGCCATCGACCGGGATTTTAAAATTTTGGTTGCCAACAAAACCTTGCGAGATCGATTCCGCGCAGGAGGGGTTTCCTTAGAAGAAGGTGATTCTATCTTTGATAAGTTGCCTGAGGATCAGCACGATAAGTGGAGAGATCGCTACGAGCGAATTTTCAGTGGCGAGCGCTTCATCATAGAAGAAGAGCGTAGAGTAAAGAATACAGTTTTGTATATTCAAGGGCATTATATCCCAATCTTCAACGATGATGAGGAAGTTGTTGGTGGTATTGTGATGTCTAAAGATATTACTGACGTAAGGCAAGCCATGGCCGAAAAGGAGTTGCGTGATCAGGAAATTGAAAAATTACGTAAACAAATCGGATTAGAGGCTGCCGAGGCTATGGTTGGTAACGGCCATAGTGGGAACGGAAATGGTAATGGAAAAAAGTCGCCTCGTTCGAAATTAGAAGCTAAATTGCAGCAAGACCCAAAAAAATAATTTTTTCAACTGAATCTACGTAAACAAACCGAGCCTCGCCTTTGGCGGGGCTCTTTTGTATCCAGAAGTTTGTGAGCTGGGTATTAACAATAACATGGCTAAAGCAACTGCAAATACCCTTCGGGGTCGCATATTTAAATCTACTGGTAGTTGGTACGAGGTAGTAGGTGAGGATGGAGTTGCCTACCAAGCCCGGATCCGTGGTAAGTTTCGACTAGATGGCCGCAAAGTGACTAATCCGGTGGCCGTTGGGGACTGGGTGACCTTGGAACTATTAGAAAATGAGGATAGTCAGGCCGTTATTACAGCTATTGAAGACCGGACCAATTACATCATTCGCCAATCACCTAAGAAAACGGCCCACGCACACATTTTAGCCACCAACCTGGACCAAGCCCTTCTCATTGCTACGTTAACCTTTCCTAGGACCTCTCTGGGCTTTATAGATCGATTCCTGGTTACGGCCGAAGCCTTTGGGGTACCCGCAGCTATTGTATTTAATAAGACGGACCTATACGAGGAGGAACAGTTAGAGGATATTCAGATATACCGTTGGATGTATGAGGAACTGGGTTATCCAGTACTATTCACCTCAGCTCTGGCCGAAGAAGGTATAGGTGCTCTTCGGCTCCAGATTGAGGGCAAAACTACCTTGGTGACTGGGCACTCTGGTGTAGGTAAGTCTACGCTGCTCAATTTACTTTCGCCAGAAATTTCTCAGAAGACGGGCGAGGTGAGCACCTTTGCCAATAAAGGTACACATACCACTACCTTCGCTGAGATGTTTGCTATTTCTGATACAACAAACATTATTGATACCCCCGGCATCAAGGAACTAGGCTTGGTAGATTTTGAGAAGGCAGAGATTGGGCGGTACTTTCCTGAGTTCAAATCCCGGCTAGACGATTGTAAATTTTATAATTGCACCCATATCCATGAGCCTGGTTGTGCGGTTCTGGAAGCCCTGGAAGCGAACGAAATTTCTGTTACCCGCTACCATAGTTACCTCAGTATGGTGCAAGGTGAAGAATCACATCGATAAATAGTTTATGGCGTTGATTGATCTATCCAAGACGTACCCTAAACTGACAGAGTCCAGGGCCATTATCCGTTTCCAAGATTGCGATCCCCTCCGGCATTTGAACAATGCAAAATATTTTGACTATTTCTACAATGCCAGGGAAGATCAGGTTGCCCAGTAGTTGAATTTTACTCCTACTATGGTGTACTCCCAATTCCAATGTGGTTGGGTGGCTTACAATAGCAACATCAGCTATATACGTTCGGCTATTTTTGATGAGTGGGTGCGTATATACAGCCGGATTGCATACTTCGATGCACACACCCTGGTGCATGAGTATTACATGACCAATGATGCAGGGAATGAGCTGAAAACGCTGCTTTGGTCTACGCTAAAGTATGTAGACATTCGAACGGGAAAGCGTGCTGAACATCAACCGGAAATCTTAGAGGTATTGGAGGCCATGTTTGACCCCCAATTCAATATTCAGGGCCTTACGCCAAAAGACAGAATTGCCCAGTTAAAAGCCCAAATTTCTACTGTTGTTTAAGAAAAAGTCGGAACCATGTTCTGACCAAAGTTGAGCTCCTGCTGGTACAAAGGTAAGTCGATCGGCTCACGATCACTTAGAAGAAAAATAATTCCAGACAGACAAACTGCGATCCATACCCCTAGTAATAGGGCCATGGGTAGAAAGATGCCAAACTGAAACATGAGGCCAGCACCTACGGAGAGCAAAATTCCGAGAATGGACACCGTGGAATCCATAGCAACGTAAAACGCATGTCTTTCCATAAATAGAATTTTGAGTGTATCTGGTTGTAAATCAATGATTTGTATTTGAGGGTTTCAAGAGGGGTGTCCAAAGTTTGTCTTCTTTTTTCGCTAGGTTCTTGTTTTTGATGAATCGTTAATTTGGCTGTATTCCAAGGACTATTTTTTGAAAATTTCGCGATTTGAAAAAATCCCTATTCTTGTCAAAATCGTTGCGATCTCAAGCTGTTTTTTGGAAATTCCAGAGAAGGTTTTTCATTTTTTTAAACTCCTGCTGTGGAATAGTCCTTCTCTAAGCATCCCATTCACGAGAAACAAACGCTACCATGATGACAAGAAAACTAGGACTGATATTCGGGATTGTGCTTCCCTTTTTCGGCGTGGGACAGGACATACCCAATCCATTTTTTCGAATCGACATTCAAGAGGAGGATTTAAAACCCATCGAGGTTGCCGAACTATCTGTAGAGGTGGAAGTGATTGGTAATTTGGCCACCACCACGTACGATGTGCTCTTCTACAATCCCAATTTTAGGGTACTGGAAGGTGATTTGGACATTCCCCTCGCTGATGGTCAGTCCATAGGGCGGTTTGCCTTGGATATCAACGGTAAGCTACGAGAAGGGGTGGCTGTAGAGAAGACCAAAGGACGCGTTGCCTATGAAACCATCGTACGGCGCAACGTGGATCCGGCTTTGCTAGAGCACACGGTGGGTAATAATTTTCGAACGAGAGTCTATCCTATACCCTCCCGCGGTCATCGGCGAGTAGTGTTTGCAGTAGAAGAGTCATTGCCCTGGGAAGAGCAGGCGCTTCGTTACCAACTTCCACTGTATTTAGGCCAATCTATTGATAAGTTCAAGATCAAAGTAGACGTAGTAAATCAGCCTTTGGAGCCCCAGTGGGAGGAGAATGGTTTCAGCAACTTTGGTTTTGAGCAGTGGAATACCCATTTCATTGCCGAACATGAGGCCACAGATTTTGAGGCCAATCAGACCTTGCGTTTTCGTGTACCCAAACCAGCAAGCTGGAGGGAAGTATACGTGACCCCTACTGGCGATGGAGACTACTTTTTCATGCTCCAAACGGTTCCTGAGGTTTCCTCTAAAAGAAAAACCTTACCCAGTAGACTTACTATACTATGGGATGCTTCTGCCAGCGGAAAAGACCGAAATATCGACCGCGAGGTGGCCATGATGGAAGCCTACTTTGCAGAGAATAAAGAGGTACAAATCGAGTTTGTTGCGTTCCGTGATGATCGTGACGTTG
>DMST01000025.1:34092-36210 GCA_003454975.1 Cytophagales bacterium
GGTGACGTTGCCCGGACCATCATCATTGAAAACGGGGATATAGCTCCGTTATTGAAGGAACTGGAAACGGTGGTATACGATGGAGGAACCCGTGGTGCCTTTTTTAACCAGCATCGTTGGGTTGGCGAGGAAATCTGGGTGTTTTCAGACGGTCTTTTTACTCTGGGAGATCCCGCAGAGTTATTAAAAAAGCCTGTTTACACCATTACTAGTAACGCTTCAGCAGATTTTGATGGCCTCAGAAGAATGGCAGCTAAAGGTGGTGGGAATCTCATAAACCTAAATCGGCAAACCAACCAAGAAGCAGTGGCTACTTTAACTACGGCCACCTTCCAATTCATGGAGGCTGATTTTGGTAGGAATGCCTTCAAAGATGTATACCCAGCCACACCCCAGCCTTTGGCTATCGGGGAGGTGTTTACTCTCACTGGGCGTATTCAGGCTCCAGAAGCTGATGTAACCCTTAAGTTTGGCGTAGGTGGAAGGCAGACCGGTGAAGAGCTGCTCACTGTTCGAACTATGGATGCCAACGAAACCATTGATTTGGAGCGGCGCTGGGCTTATCAAAAGTATGCCTACCTGGGTATGGACCAAGAACGCAACCAAGGTTCTATGGTGGAATTGGCTAAGGCTTTTACTTTGGTGACTCCGCTTACTTCTCTGATTGTTTTGGAGACCGTAGATGATTATCTGGAACATCAGATATTTCCTCCGGAGGAGTTTCAGGAGGAATATTTGGCAAGAATTACGGAGCAAGAGAAGCAAACCGAACGTACCCGTCAAGACCATATTAATCAGGCGTTGGCGGAATATCAGGAGCGTATTGATTGGTGGAATACTGATTTTCCTGGTTGGCCTAAAAATGCCCTCGGGCAAGCGGAAGATACTGGGGCTTCTGGAGGGTTTGGTAGTGCCGATGATTGGGGTGAAGAGGAAGTAGAAATCGAGTACGATGAAGCATATGCTGCTCCTACTGGCTCTGTAGAAAGAAGTGCACCTGCTAGTGACGAAGCTTCGTACGAGATGGATTCATTTGGGATGGCTGATGATGATAGTTGGGGAGAAGAGCCAAGTGCGAGAACAGATAGGGCCCAGATGGCTGCCACAGAAGCAATGAGGATGGAGGAAAGCTCCACTGAACCCGTTGCTATGGCTGCCTCCGTCGAAATCCAGGCATGGGATCCTGAGCGTAGCTATTTAGAAACTCTGAAGGCCGAAGCCTCTAAGGACCGGTATATGAAATACTTAGAGTTACGAGAAGAGCATGAGGATGCCCCGGGATTTTATTTGGATGTAGCTATTTACTTCCACGAAGAAGGGGAGGAGGCTCTGGGGCTCCGAATTCTATCTAACCTGGCGGAGATGAAGCTCAATAGCGATGAGTTGCTGCGTGTGCTAGGGCATCAGTACCGCCAGTGGGAGAAACTAGAACTGGCAGAGGTAATGATGCGAAAGGTGCTTGATCTGCGCGAGGAATTGCCTCAAAGCTACCGTGATTTGGCTTTGGTGCTGACCGCACAGGGAGAGTACGAAGAGGCGGCAGAACTGTATATGCACGTAGTTGCAGAAATTGACGATGACTACCTATCTCGTTTTCCCAGAATCAGAGAGTTGTGTCTATACGAGCTGAATCAACTGCGTGAGTTGGATGGCAATATTCGCACACCTGATATTCCACAAGATAAACAGACCAACCTACCCGTGGACGTGCGTGTAGTGATGACTTGGAACGTCTCGGATGTAGATATCGATTTGTGGTTGAAAGATCCCTACCGTGAGCGCACTGGGTATAGCAATACCTTGAGCCGAATAGGATCTCGGTATACGTCGGACTATACCGGAGGAGGTTTAGGACCGGAAGAAATCATGCTGAAGGAGGCTAAGAAGGGCACCTATGAGGTAGTAGCACACTACTACGGCTCCTCTGCTCAACGACTGGTAGGCCCCGTAACGGTGCAGGTAGCCATCTACACGCATTACGGAACCGAAAATCAAGAAATGCAGGAGCTTACCTTGCAATTGGAAGATCAAGAGGATGATTACCTGGTTGGAACCTTCGAATTTGGCGGTTGAGGCCACCCAAGGAAAATGCCTACAAAGAGGCTGTCTCATAAGGTC
>DMST01000020.1:0-1937 GCA_003454975.1 Cytophagales bacterium
CGATATGGACTTGATGTCCGCTTCGTGCCGACCCCAGGCGGCCTCCATGGCATCGGAAATTTCGCCGAGCGAGGCCCGGGGGCGGGCTGCTTCTACGGCCAAGGCCAGCAAGTTGCCTTCCTCGCTTTGGGCGGCTTCCGAAATGGCAGCCAGAGCCTGATCTACGGCAGCCTGATCACGTTCGGCCCGCATCTTTTGCAATCGCTCGATTTGCTGTACGCGTACGGCGTCATTATCTACCTCCAGCAGATCGAAGTTGATGTCTTCTTCCGTTTGGAAGCGGTTTACGCCCACAATTACATCTTTGCCGCTATCAATGCGGGCTTGCTTGCGAGCCGCTGCTTCCTCAATACGCAGCTTGGGTAGCCCATTCTCGATGGCCTTGCGCATACCGCCTAGCTCTTCCACCTCCTGTATCAGCTCCCAAGCCCGGTGGGCCAGGTCGTGGGTGAGTTTCTCCACATAGTAAGAGCCTCCCCAGGGGTCTACCACCTTGGTAATGTCCGTTTCGTCTTGCAGATATAGCTGCGTATTCCGCGCAATACGTGCGGAGAAATCAGTAGGCAGGGCAATGGCCTCGTCCAGGGCATTGGTGTGCAGGCTCTGTGTGTGGCCCAGGGCTGCTGCCATGGCCTCTATACACGTACGGGCCACGTTGTTGAACGGGTCCTGCTCCGTAAGGCTGTAGCCGCTGGTCTGGCAGTGAGTACGCAGAGCCAGCGATTTTGGATTCTCTGGGCTGAATTGCTTCACCAGCTTGGCCCAGAGCAATCGCCCGGCCCGTAGTTTGGCTATTTCCATGAAGTGGTTCATGCCGATGGCCCAAAAGAAGGACAGCCGGGGGGCAAACTGATCGATGGGGATACCCGCTTCGATACCCGTACGCAAGTACTCCAAGCCATCGGCCAGGGTGTATGCCAGCTCAATGTCTGCCGGAGCCCCGGCCTCGTGCATGTGGTAACCACTAATGCTGATGCTGTTGAACCGAGGCATGTGTTTCGAGGTATACTCGAAGATGTCCGCGATGATGCGCATGGAAGGCTTGGGCGGATAGATGTAGGTATTCCGCACCATGAATTCCTTCAGGATGTCGTTCTGAATGGTGCCACTCAGCTTCTCGGGGCTCACTCCTTGCTCCTCTGCAGCCACAATATAGAAAGCCATGATGGGAATCACGGCCCCATTCATGGTCATGGAAACGGACATCTGATCTAGCGGAATCTGGTCGAAGAGCACCTTCATATCCAGTACGGAGTCGATAGCGACCCCAGCCTTACCCACATCACCTTCCACCCGTGGGTGATCGGAATCGTACCCCCGGTGCGTAGCCAGGTCAAAGGCTACGGAAAGGCCCTTCTGCCCGGCGGCCAGGTTTCGACGGTAAAAGGCATTGGATTCCTCAGCCGTGGAAAATCCGGCATACTGGCGAATGGTCCAGGGCCGGATGGCGTACATAGTACTGTAGGGGCCACGCAGGTAAGGGGGGAGACCCGCCCCAAACTGGACGTGCTCCAGCTGTGCGATGTCTTGGGCCGTGTAGGTGGACTTAACGGCAATTTTTTCGGCGGTTTGCCAAGGTTCGAATGTGGGGCCCTCAGGACGTGCATCGGACTCACGTTGCCAACTAATGTTCTGAAAATCAGGCTTCATCTCTTCGCTCAACCGTTTATTATGTTCAATCTCTTTTGAATGGTACGCAGCATTTCCACCGCATTGATCTGTGCCGAAATGAAGAACTCAAACCCGGCCTTGGACAGGCTATCAATACAGGCTTGCGGACAGCCGGCCAATACCAGCAGCTTGTCTTTGTTCTTTTTGCTAAACAGCTCGGCAAAGCTAGCCCCGAAGGCTTCATAGTTGGCATCGCTACCACAAAGCACCACAATGTTGGCTTCGCTATCCAAAGCTGCCAAAGCCGCATCGTTCCAGCCTTGGGG
>DMST01000020.1:1979-10503 GCA_003454975.1 Cytophagales bacterium
CTTGGTGCACTTGCTCGGGTAGAATGTGAAACCCAGCTACCCCAAAGAATCCGGCACTGAAAGAGGCCCGGGCTTTCCGCATCACAGGATCACCAATTAGTACCGGCAGTACGCGCGGTCTGCGGTCATTGCCATGGCGTTTTACCTCGCGCTCCGTATCCAGGCGTAGCGCCTCAAAAGGAGCTGCAGCCCGGTACATGGGAAATAGGGAATATTCGGTATCCGTGGCCTCAACAGTCACGGGGGGTTCAATGGCCTCTGGGTCCATTTTCTCACGGGCATTGGGATAATCATTCACCCCCACCAGCTTCTGCTTCCGCGATAGAATTTTCTTCTCCGTTTTTTCACGCACTTCCTGCACCTGGCTTTGAATCCACCCGGCCTTGAAGGCTCCCTTCACCCCACCATGGCTTTCGATCTCCTGGAAAAACGCCCAACCTTGCTCAATCAGCTGTTGGGTAAGGTGCTCCAAGTAGTAGCTACCGGCCGAGGGGTCGGCTACGGCATCCAGATGACTCTCATTTTGCAACAGGTTGCTGATGTTTCGGGCAATGCGCCTTGAAAAGCCATCGCTTCGGCGGAAGGTCTGGTCGTGTGGTAAAATGGTCAACGCATTCACGCCCCCCAATACCGCAGCCATGGCTTCGGTAGTATTTCTGAGCATGTTTACGTAGGGGTCAAAGATGGTTTTGTTCCACAAGGCCGACTGGGCAGACAGGTAAACGTGCTGCGGCAGGAAGTCCTGCACACCATATACTTCCGCCAGACGGGCAATCAAGTACCGCAGGGCGCGGTATTTGGCCACCTCAGGGAAGTAAGAGGTGCCCACGGCGGTCTCTACCGACAGATGGCGGAAGGCCAAAGCTGGCGAGAGCCCCTGGCGGGTGAGTTCGTCCAAATACCCTACCGTAAGGGCTAGCACCATCCCAATTTCCTGAGACAAGCTACCACCCGCATTTTTGATCGGTTTACCCGATACCACAAAGGCTTTAAAGTTGGGCAAATCCTGTGCAGTTTCCAGCACGTCGAATATTTGATGGAAGCAGGAGTTGTCCAACTCCCCATGCACCATCCAGCGGCTCACCGGGTCAAAACCCAGCTGTCCGGTTACCTGGTTTAAATCAGTACCTTGCTCTATTAACCAGGCCTTGTACTTTTTGATGATGGCGTAGGCACTATTACCCGTTCGAAAGGAAATGCTGCAGTATGCAGGCATAATATCCTTTAGGAGCACATTGAGATCGGCCATGCCCAACTCCGTCAAATCAAAAAGCAACCCGGTGGCACCCTGATTGAGTGCTTCCAAAGCAAGCTTATTGGTTACCGTTGGGTTGTCCACTTTAAGGTACTCCCGAGTCTCCCACTCGCGCGCTGCCAGGGGAGTAGTGTCGACGTTGGTGGTTAGGTTTTGCTGACGCCCTACTTGAGTGAGGGCATCGAGATCTTCTTGCACATAAAAAGGCCTGATTTTGATATTCTCCTCGAAATTCCACAATAACTTGCGGTCAAAATCAGCCCCCTTCAAATCTTTGACGGCGCGGTCAATCCAGTCTTGTTTGGTGGGTGAAGAAAACTCTGAGAAAAGAGGTTGGTTCGATTGCTCTGCCATAATCCAGCATACCCGTTTTTACAGGGCGGTAAAGGTACACTATTTTGTGTGTAAACTCCGTTGTATTCAACCCCCTCAGGACCGGGTTGTTTCCTATGTCATCCGAAAAATTACCTGGATGGGTCTAGGCGGTCTTTGAATTTTTCATGGTGATGGTTGTATTTTAAGGGGGTAGATTTTGAAAATTTCCTGTCTAAAAATTACACTTTAAGTAATATTGCGATTGGTGTTTAGTGAATAAAATATTGTAATATTTAAAGAATATTTTGATGGAACCCTTAGTTATCCACACCCAAGCAAAAGGTAAAAAAGTCAAGCCCTAAGAGGTTTTTTTGTTCATTGTTTTTTTCCAACTTTTGCTTCTACCTTTTCCCAGAAAAGGTCCGAATTTGATATCCTTAATTCTTTTTGGGAATGCAAAAAGACTGTCATACAGTATGGAATAATTGTCTCCAAAATATTCGCAACCACATTGGGGATCAGAGTTTTAGGACTTGGTTTTCCCCTATCACTCCCACGTCTTGTGAGAATAACGTGCTGACAATCCAAGTCCCCAGTCAGTACTTTTACGAATATTTGGAAGAGCATTACGTACATTTACTTAGAAGAGCTTTAGATGATGAACTTGGGAAAGATTCCCGATTGGAATATTCAGTAGTTGTAGATCAAGGAACGGAAACGCAAAAACCTTACACGATAAATTATGGGGCTTTTCCCCAGCGGGCACCGCAAACGAGTTATTCTTCTACAGGATACGGCGGTAATAATGGGTACGGAAACCAAGTAGCCACACGCCCTTTGGTAGAGGCACATCTAAATCCCAACTATACTTTCGAAAGTTACATCGAAGGAGATTGTAACCGACTAGCCCGGCAAGCCGGTCAGGCAGTCGCCAAACAGCCGGGGGTTACCAGCTTTAATCCCTTGATGATATACGGAGGCGTAGGGTTAGGAAAGACGCACTTGGTGCAAGCAGTGGGCAATGACATCCGCATGAACTCACCCGAGAAAACGGTGGTGTACGTGTCTTCGGAAAAGTTTACCCAGCAGTTCATTGAGGCGGTACGGAACAACAAGGTTTCTGACTTCACGAACTCCTACTTGCTAGTAGATGTCCTAATTCTGGACGATGTGCAATTTCTTTCGGGTAAGGAAAAAACCCAGGAGACTTTCTTCCACATCTTCAACCACCTGCACCAGCTGGGCAAGCAGATTATTATGACCAGCGACTGCCCACCTAAGGACCTGAAGGGCTTGCAGGAGCGCTTACTTTCACGGTTCAAGTGGGGCTTGACGGCTGATCTACAGCAGCCGGATTTTGAGACCAAGTTTGCGATCATCATGACCAAGATGGACCAGGAGGGTATTACTCTGCCGGACAACGTGGTGGAGTATCTGGCCTACAGTGTGGATACCAATGTGCGCGAACTGGTAGGGGTACTGATTTCTTTGGTGGCACAGGCTTCGCTTAACCAGCGAGAGATTGACCTGGAGCTGGCAAAGCAAACCATGATGACGCTCATCCATGATATTGACACCGAGGTGAGTGTAGACTTCATTCAGAAGACGGTGTCGGAATATTTCAAGGTGCATCTGGATGACCTGAAGGCGAAGACCCGGAAGAAGGAGATTGTGATTGCCCGGCAGGTAGCAATGTACTTCTCTAAGGAGTATACCAATCATTCTTTGAAATCCATTGGCTACCATTTTGGGGGGCGAGACCACTCCACGGTGATCCATGCGGTGCAAAGCGTGAACAACATGAACGAAACGGACGCCCGGTTTCGGGCTCAGCTACAGGAGCTGCAGAAGAAACTAAAAATGAAGAGTGTATAAAGCACGCTTTTGAACCAACTGACGTTTGAATGAGCCGCCTCGATGATATCGGGGCGGCTTTTTCTTTTTAGGCGGCCTGCTGTGCTATGTACTGCGAGGGGGTGCAGTGGTAATGCTCTTTAAACACGCGGTTGAAGGTAGACTTGGAATTGAAACCCGACTCCAGAGCAATGGCAAGGAGTGTTTTCTGGCGGTGCTCACCTGCATTCACCCTCGTCATGAAGGCTTCTAACCGCCATTGGTTGATGTACTCGAAGAAGGTTTTCTCAAAGTGCTGGTTGAAGATCCAAGAGAGATTTTGTACCGAGGTATCCAGGGCGTTGGCCAGTGCTTTCTGGGTGAGGTCTCCCTGTCGAAAAAGCTCTTGTTCCGCCATCAGTTGATGAAGCCGGCTAACGAGCTGGTCCCGTTTGGTTGGTTTCAGGCGCTCCTTAGCAGAGGGCAGTTGATGGATTGGCTTATTCTGGTGATTAAATGAGCCGTATAGCGCATGGTATATTTTCTGGCGAAACAGGAGGTATACCATCATGAGGTAGTAAATACCCATGATGTAAATGAACGCTGCCAGGCAAAGCCACAAGATGTTGGAACTGACGTAATAGGAAGACGAACTAAAACCCCAGCAAGCTACAAAGCTGAAACACCATGCCAGTAGTGCACCCCCCAGGAGGGTTGCCACATACCGTGGAATGTTTTGATTGGGCAGTTTACGGATGGTCAACTCCCGGTTGCGACGATGAAGGATGCGAAGGCCCTTCAAAGAGGCTCCCCAATAGCCCAGATTGAGCAGCAGGCCTGCTCCTTCGGTAGCGGCGAGAAAATACCAAACAGTGCCATTGGCTCTTGCCGCCTCAAACAGTGGCCTGCCTACGGTGGTGAGGAAGGCAAGGACCACCAAATGGATGAAAAAGGGCAGTAGATGCGGCCATTTTAGAATATAGTTTTGGTGACTGGAGAGCCTGCGCGACAGCTGATACAACAAGGGGCCCAATAGAAAAAGGGCGGTATCGGTTAGCATCCAGAAATAGGCCGTGGGGGTAGCAACCCACTGAATGACCATTACCCTACCCAGAATTAAAAATGAAGCCAATACCATAAAGGAAACCAGCGACCGGTGGATGTAGGGGCGATGGCTCGGTATTCGCCAAAGGAGGAAAGCCATCACAAAGCCCTGTATGACGGCCGGAAAAAGAATAAGATCGATAAACTGAAAGGTCATGGTTTTAGGATGGGTGCTAGTGGGACAACAATATTTTAGTGGGCAGTGAAGAACCCGGTAGAAGGCTGAAGGCGATAGTCAGTGACTTGTAGAGGGTCCATTTTGAGGTTCTTTTCATGAAACTGATGCCCTGTTTCCAGCTGGTTTTCTATGCTGCCAGCTGGGCAATGTATTCTGATGGTGAACATTGATATTGCTCCTTGAATACCCGGTTGAAGGTAGACTTGGAGCTGAATCCTGCATCTAAAGCCAGCGCCAGTAGGGTTTTCTGATGGTGCTCACCAGCCGCCACCTTGGACAGAAAGGCTTGCAGACGCAAGTGATTGATGTATTCGGAAAAAGTTTTTTGATAGTGTTGGTTGAGCATCCAAGAGAGGTTGTGTACGGAAGTACCCAAGTTTTCGGCCAAGGCCTTTTGAGTAAGATCTCCTTGCCGAAATAGCTCTTTTTCGGTCATCAGTTGGTTGAGTTGGGATGCGAGCTGGTCACGTTGGCTTTCATTCAAACGCTCCCGCTTAGGAGCCATTCGTTGGGCAATAGCGTATTGGAGGGAATGATACAGCTGGGGTTGGAAGAGCATAGAGATACCCATGAGGTAGGTAAATCCTGCTAGGCAAAGCCAAATGACGTGGTAGCTAACGAAGTTCATCCAATATTTAAACCCCCAACCGGCAATGAAGCTGACCAGCCAAGTGGCCAAGCCCAAACCCAATAGGCTCAGCATCAGCCATAGCCACCGTTGACTTCGCAAACTATTAAACACCAGAAGTGATTTGTTGCGATAAGCGGCCCGCACGGATATAACGGAAGCGATCCAATATCCTAGATTGAGCACTAGTCCCAGGCCTTCCATGGTACCATACCAATACCAGATGGTATCCGTGTTGTTCATCTGGATGAACATGGAGTAACCTAGGGAATTGAAAAAGACGATCAATAGTAAATGGAAGAAGGCTGGCAGGCCATGGTACCACTTGAGGATGTACTTCGGATTTTGTGATAACCTACGGAAGTATTGGTATAGCAGTGGACCAAATAAGAAGATGGCGGTATCGGCTAGCATGGCCAAAGGGACATCGGTTGGACTTCCCGTTCGAAAGAATGCTAATCGACCGATGATAAGACAAGAGGCAAGGGTAAGGAAGAAGGCCAGGGAACGGTTGACCTGCTGGTGAACACTGGGCAATCGCCAAAGCAGGAAGGCCATTACAAATCCTTGCCCGATGGCCGGGAACAGTAAAAGATCGATCAGGTGGAAGGTCATGGTTTAGGTTCGGTGCTATGTATTGGACCCTATTTCTGGTAGCTAGGGTAGTAATAAAACTGCTTAATATTTTTAGCCACAAATACAGGACCACAGCCACATACGCACTAAATATTTAACACTATTTAGGCTTTTTATTCAGTCACTCGTAATACCACACTTTGGATAAAAAGTAAGGAATGGTGTACCCGGGTCACTTCTTTAGGGAGGTATCCTTTCTGAAGGGGAAAGCGCCTTCGTTCTTGGGCTACCGTTGTATTGAGAACACCCAAGCGATTTAGTAGGTCTATTCGTGTAACGTTACCGATCAACGTCCTTCCCTAAGGTCAGCTATGTGTTTCAGGGCAAATTTCATGACCGCGTCTTCGTCACTCAGTTCTTGCTGAATGGTGTTTCTAACCCAGTAATCTGGCTGGACGCCATGGCCGTCGTTTTCGGTATCCACGTTCATCTTCCAGAGTACGAAAGGAATTTTGACGGCCAATTGTGAGTGAGGCAATAACATAATAAGGTCCTGCCCGCTGGTATTTTGCACTTGGTTTCCGCCCAACTCCTCTCCTATGAAAGTGGCTTCCCGGTGGTGCTTGATAAAGGAGCCAAACTCTCCGGCTGCGGACAGGCTATTCCCATTTCCGAACACATACAAGTGGCCTCGGAATACGTTGGGCTGCGGATGCACTTTCTTAATGCCATCGGTAATGGTGATGCGGTACAGGCCGTTGGGATCTTTTTTGAGGTAGGCCCAGCCCAATGAGATCTTTGGGTACTCTGCTACGGCGGGGATGATCGAAGTATCCCACTGCCTGTGGGCCTGGTATACTCCCTTGTAGAAGACAAAAGGTTGATCACACAGGTAAGAAAGTAAGGCTTCTACCATGGGCGTGTTTCCACCTCCATTGTTTCTTACGTCAACTATCAGGTGTTGAATCTCAGCCGCCGCTATTTCGCTGAAGATGCTTTGCAGTTGGGCTAAATAACCTACTTTCTCAAGAGCTGCTTGGTTGAAGGTTTGTACGGTAAGGATGCCAACAGAATCCTTGATTTCAAAGTGAACACCTCCCTCATCATACAGCAATTCTGCAGCGGAAGGGGCTACATTTCCTTCGGCAGGAATACTGGGTATGTTTATTGTTTGAGACCGCCCCTGATCGTCCTGGTAGGTGACTTGGATAGTTTCTGTAGAACCATACACCAAACTGTAGGTGAGGGCGAAGTAATGCTGTAGCTCCTCGGCGGGCATGGTGGTATTGTTGCCATCGCGGGTGCGGTACTTCATGAGGGATTGGAAGACCTCCCCTATCGGCTCCCCATTCAATGTGACCAACTTGTGACCTATCAGGTGTTGGTATTCGTCCTGCTGCGTGCTTTTGATGAGGTAGGAATCTTGGTACTTGTAGATCCCAAACGAGGGGATGTTCAGGTGGGGCTCACGCGTGGCGGGGTTGATATGGAGGTAGGTATGGCCGTTGGCTATCAGGGAGTTGAGTGGACCTACGACCCTGAAGAATTCGTAAGCAGTAAGGGAATCCGGCAGTTGGGATTGAGTGGTTTCGAACCACGCATCTAACGTTTCTTTGGAGCAGTAGGTATACAGCCCGGTATGGTAGGCCTCCAAATTGCGTTTTAGGATCTCCAGATCCTGTATGAGTTGGCCCCTGGGAATTTTGGGCTGAGCCAAAACGAAGGTGGTGCTAAGAGCGAGGAGGAAGAGGAGGAACCGTGTTTTCAAGGCCTGGGTCTTTCCGTTGTATAGGGTGAATATCGGCGGCCAATTTAGGGGTCCGAATCTCTCCTGCACCTACCCTCTGTGTAAGCGTCCCTTTGTTGGTGAGTTTTAAAGGACTCCCAATCGACAAGCCTGAACTACGTGGGTCGTTTCCCGGCCTTTTCAAATTGTGTTAGAAGGGTTATGTAGCCACTTACAAAACAAAGTTACGGTTACCCCTATCCCGTGTGGTTCGGATCCATGAGAGAAGAATAAACTCTACGATTAGGAAAAAATATAAATACGCACTACTTTTAAAATACTACGAATAGGAATTTATTATGCGAGTAGGAAAAAATGCACTGGGCGAGTTTGAAGAGGTGGTTATGCTCACGGTGGGAATTCTGTACGACGAAGCGTACGGAATAGCGGTGAAGACGGAGATTGAAAAGCGGCTGGACCGGAAGGTGAGTGTGGGGGCTTTACAGAGTGCGCTGACGCGTTTGGAAGACAAGGGCTTTCTACAATCGCGCGAAGGGGCTCCTGCTCCCAACCGGGCCGGGCGGCCCAAGCGATTCTTCACCATCACGAGTGCGGGCCAAACCGCGCTGGAGAATGCTCGTGCCATGCGCCAAGGCCTGTGGGAGGCCATTCCTGCGGTGGCTTTCCCCAACAAATCGTAAAGGCGATGCCGTTTCCCAAGGCACGCTTTGCCCGGCTGATCCTCCTGGTCTTTCGGTGGTTTTGCCGCCCGCGTTTGTACCGGGCTATAGAAGGAGACCTGATAGAGCTATACCTAAAGTATGAGGAAGAACAGGGTAGGTCCAGGGCCAACTGGATGCTGCTCCGTGAAATCATGCTCTTGTTTCGCCCCCGCCTGTGGCGTGTGGG
>DMST01000203.1:0-191 GCA_003454975.1 Cytophagales bacterium
GAAGCGGTGGCCGAGTTCTGGGCCGACCGCGTGGAGCGCAACGGCCCTGGTCGCTACGAGATTACCAACGTGATTGGGGCAAACGAATTTGAGGAGAACATCGACAACAACGCCTTTACCAACGGCATCGTGAAGCTCGTGTTGGAATACGCCAGCCAGGCCGCCGAGGCCCTGGGCCGCACACCCGACCC
>DMST01000203.1:229-448 GCA_003454975.1 Cytophagales bacterium
ACGCACCCCCGACCCCGATTGGCGCCACGTGGCGGAGAATATCCCCATCCTACAGTTTGCCGACGGCACCACGCAGGAGAATGCCACCTACAGCGGCGCGGAGATCAAGCAGGCCGACGCCAACCTGCTTACCCATCCTTTGGGCCTGATTACCGATCCAGTACGGATGAAGCAAGACCTGGATTACTACGAGCCTCGCATGTCCCCCGAGGGCCCGGC